>JBCDCO010000236.1:0-8695 GCA_039181635.1 Cyanobacteria bacterium P01_G01_bin.19
ATTAAACTCGGCAGCTACTCGGCGTGTTTCTTCTTTGGTTTGATTTCCCAAAGGAAAAACCGAACCTGCCAGTAACTCTTGGGTCAGATCGTAGAGGAAATATGACTGATCTTTATTAGGATCTACCGCCTTTAACAACTGATAGCGATCGCTTTGGGAGTCGTAGTTGATTCGAGCATAGTGGCCCGTGGCAATTTTATCCGTACCCAACTCTGCTTTGGCATATGCCAGCATTGGTGCGAACTTAACTGCACGATTGCATTGAGAACAGGGAAGGGGTGTAACTCCCGCTTCATAGCCATTAACTAAATAGTCGATTATGTTTTCTTTAAACACATCTCGGCTGTCGACAATATGGTGGGGAATTTCTAGTTCTTCACATAGTCGTGCAGCATCCACCATTCCTTCCGAACAACATTGACCCTTACCCTTCATTAGCCAGAGGGTAAGACCAATTACTTCGTAACCTTGATGATGTAATGTGGCAGCAGCAACGGAGCTATCTACGCCACCAGATAAGCCTACAACGACCTTATTCATGAAACTTTGTTGATAAATGCTAACTTCTTTAAAGACTGAGGGTACTTTCTAAAATGATAATAGTTTTGCATCTTTCTTGATCGTGCGATCGCACAATTGGAGAGCGGCAATTAAATTAATTTAATATCCCTAAAATAAACAAAACTACTTTTATATAGACTATCGTATTTTATTTTTGATTCCCATTTATTTAGATAAATCGAGCTAATCCAGTATTCTGCTCGATGAGGTTATCTTTGCTAATTTTTCTCAATAACCGCGAAAAAATGGCTACCAAGGCTTTAGTTTGTGAAGCAAAGTATGAAGTTTTGCGGTATGAGATTTTAAAAGCTAGACAAAAGGAATCATTAAGTACTATTAGTAGAATATAAGTGATATCAGATTAAGCTTTTATTTCAAACAATACAGTCGGCAACGTAATTTTAATAGAGTATGAATTTTACTTACTATAAATACTTTTGGTTACTTTTAGGCAGCATTTTTTTCAATGCAGCTTTACCAATAGCAGCAAGTGCTAACGAAAATATAAACTTCAATACTCTTAATATCCCGACAATACATCTGGCACAAAATGCCAAGTCTAACGGCAAAAATAATGCTCGAGAGTATACTTTTAAAGCCCCTGACAGTAAAGTAATTTCTAACACAGACCAGCTAGTCAAAGTCAGAGGCTATAGAGTCGAAGTTTATGGTTCGGAACAGGAGCTATTAGAGCAAGTTAAAAGTATCGAACCTAGTGCCTTTATCAAGGGAAATACTATTCAGGTAGGTATATTTAGCCAGCAGACTAATGCTGAAAATATGGTAAAGAAACTAGCGGTAAAAGGATTTTGGGCGAGAATTAACATAACCGAAAATTAATCGGTCAGACATTTATCAATGGACAATGGACAATGGACAATTAACAATTGTTGAATAAAAAGCTTTTAGCTTATGGCTGTAAAGAAGACAAATCTAATTTATCGAAGTCCTGAAAAAACTCAGATAACCTGGTAACTATTTGCTCGACTCCTCCCTCTACATCAGATTCAATATTTAAGGGAATGACGGGATCGTGGAGGGACAAACGTAGCAGAAACCAACCTGATTCTGTTGCCGAATTACAGGCTATTCTAACTCCTTCATAGTTGTTGGGTACGACCGACCAATCAGCTTGAGTGCGGGCAAAATCCTGTAGCTTGTCGATTACTGTATTGCCATAAGCTTTAAAATCTTCTGCCTTAATTTTTAGTCTGAACTCTTCACTTTCTACTGGCTCTTTTAAATCTTTGATCAGATCGGTTAAAGAGCGATCGCTCAACTTGGATTTAGCCAATTCAATTAGTAGTTTGGTAGCTAAGTACGCGCCATCATCGAGAAAGAAATTTTCCTTCATGGCTCCGTGTCCCGAAGTTTCGATCGCCAGCCAAGATTCTGTACCAGAATTATTTAACCTAACCGCTTCGTTAATGACATTTTTGTAGCCTCTTTTAAAACGATGATGTTTGCCCCCTAGTTGAGTAATAAACTCAGTTAGACCATCAGAAGTAATCGAATCTGTCACAATAGTCGAGCCAGGATGCTCTTGCAACACTATGGCAGAGATTAGAGCGATCGCTCGATTGCGATTGATTTCATTACCGCGCTCGTCTACCGCAGCAACGCGATCGACATCCGTATCGAAGATAATGCCAAAGTCAGCATTATTGTCTGTCACAGCTTGGCAAATAGCTGCCATTGCTGCTTTGTTCTCTGGATTGGGAATATGATTGGGGAACATACCATCGGGTTCGAGAAATTGGCTACCTGTAGTGTCCGCACCCAAGGGTTTTAAAACTCGATCAACATAAAAACCCCCCGCACCATTACCCGCATCGACCACAATTTTTAAACCTTTCAAGGGCTGTTTGTAGTTATGAGGATGATTGACTCCAGCACGAACGGTTTCGACTAATTTAGCTGCATAGACCGCAATAAAATCATCTTGGGTGACAATTCCTGTAGTATCGGCAGTAACAATTTCTTCGGATTCGGCGATCGCCAAAATTTCGCTAATATCGGGCTTACCCAAGCCACCTTGAGGAGTAAAAAACTTCAAACCATTGCGATTAAAAGGCAGATGACTGGCAGTAAGTATAATTGCCCCGTCACACTCAAATCCCGCAGTTACCGTACTCATAAACATGGCAGGAGTAGAAGCGAGGTCAAAATCATAAACCTTAGAACCTGCGATCGCAATTCCATCTGTTACAGACTGGCTGAGAGTCTCTCCAGATAAACGACTATCTCGCCCAATGCCAATACTTAATTCTGAGGTACTTTTTCCTGTTTTATTGCTCAGCCAATTTACAAAAGCGTTACCCAAAATCCGAGCGACTGCTGGAGTTAGGTTTACCGTTTCACTGGGCACGCCTTCTAGAGCTACTCCGCGAATATCAGAGCCATTTTGCAGCTTTTTCCAGTCGATTTTACTCATATGCCAACAACTAACTATTAGTACCCAACTGCCGAATATTCTAGATGTATCTTTTACAATATTGGGCTAAATATAATTATCTTTTTATGGATTTCTGGTGGCTTACTTAAATGACTTCACTTTATTGGATGTCTATTATGGAAACCATTATTCAAGTGGTTTTGCCGCATTCCCATCAAGATGCGATCGCTCGAATATATTTAGAGGGTAAGGTTTTGGAGTTATTCGCACTTAACGGTATTTATTCAGAGTTATGGCGGGTGCAGTCTGGGGTTAAATCGACTCTGTAAAGAGTAGACCTGTCTATTTTCAAGCTAGGTCTAATGAGTACGAAGGTGGAATATTTATCTTGCGAAGCAACCTCCTTATTTTATAGTTTTGTATACTGTATACATTAATACTGTCGCACCAAGGCAATGGTGATAATTTTGCTTGGTATCAGTAGGTGTGAGTATCAAAATGAACGTTTCAAAAGCTCAAAGATATTGTTTGAATTTAGGTAAAAATTTCAGCCTCGTCAAAAATCCCTTTTTAGGACTTTTGCTCTTTACATCCTTGTCAATTTCAGTAAATGAAGCCATGGCATCAGAAACAGATAATATGATGTCGATGTCCCAAATTACTAATGTTAGGCAATTAAAATCGCAAGCAAGCTTAAATAGCCTGACAGAAGATAGCGGTATGTCTCAGATTACTAATGTTCAACAATTGAGAGATGTATCGCCAACAGATTGGGCTTATGAGGCGTTGCGTAGCTTAGTAGACCGCTATGGTTGTATTTCTGGTTTTCCCAATCAAACCTATCGTGGCAGCCAGCCTCTATCTCGTTATGAATTTGCGGCGGGTTTAAACTCTTGTCTCAATCAAATCGAACGTCTAATCGCATCTTCTGATAACGTTTCCTCAGAAGATGTTGCAATTATTCAACGGCTAAGTCAAGAATTTGAAGCAGAATTAGCAACTATTGATGGCAGAGTAGACAGCTTAGAAAGTCAGATAGCCATTTTAGAGGATAATCAATTTTCTACTACTACCAAATTTAGCGGCAATCTCTTTCTCAATCTTACGGGGGCAACTGCTGACGACGATGTTTTAGCCGAAACAGTTAGCTTAGATGCTCCTTTTAGTTTGCGTCGTGCGGGGAGAGATACCGACAATAGTCCAATAGTTAGCAATATCACCGAAGATCCCGAAATTACCCTAAGCTATTACACCTGGCTTAATTTTAATTCCTCTTTTACAGGCAAAGATAATTTAGCGATTCAACTAGTAGCAGGTAACGCTAACTCTCCTGCCAATAATTATGTTTCGGCAGGGCTTTATAATACCTTTGGTACACCTTTTACCGATCAAACAGGTACAGCTTCGGGTGTAAATAGTGTTGAAGTACGAGAAATCTTTTACGACTTTCCCATAGGAGAAAAACTGAGAATTGTAGTAGGTCCTAGAATAAATTGGTATCGTTATTTTGATAATAATAACTACACTTTCTTTTTAACAGGTGCGGGTAGCTATAACTCCAGCGGAGGTACTTTAGTTAATCCTGTAGACAGAGGCTCGGGTGCAGTCGTAACTCTAGATCTAAACGATTTGATTACCTTTAAGGTAGGGTATTTGGGAGAAAATACAGAGTTTTTACCCTCGGCTTTCTTTAATACCTCCTCCGATCCTAACAATGGCTTATTTAGTGCGACGCAAAGCTTAACTGCCGAACTCGATTTTGCGATCGCCGATCGCGCTAACATTCGTTTGATGTATACCAGAGCCACCGTAGACAACAATCAACCTATTTTTGATGCTGATGGTAATATAACTGGCTTTGGCGTTGGTGGCGCAACGGGAGAACCTATCTATGGTATTGCCGATGACGGTTTTGGCGGTACAATTGGCGATGCTCCTTCTGATACTTTTGCCCTCAATGTCGATTTTAAGATTCTGGAAAAACTAGGTATATTTGGACGTTATAACTACGGTAGCACCAGTATCAGACCGAGAAATCCCGATCTAGAAAATGGCGAGGTCAACGCCCAAGCTTTTCAAGCAGGATTGGCTTTCCCCGATTTGGGTAAAGAAGGTGCATTGGGAACAATTTCTTTTGTGGTTCCTTTTGATGTTCTAGACGGTGAAGAGTTTTTGGTTTCTGGTTTGGGCGATGGGGGTACGCAATTCGATCTTGAGGCTACCTATCATTTTCCCATCAACAGTAATTTATCAATTCTGCCTGCTTTTTATTATGTAAACAGTCCCAATAATTTTGAAGATAATCCTGATATCTATGTTGGTAACGTGCGGATGCAGTTCAGACTGTAGCTGGCTTGTGGCTGATTTTAAACCGCATCTAGTTTGAAACTATCCAAACAACAATAGCCGAACAAGCCCGAATAAACAGGCTCATCCGATACAGCTATTGCAGGTTAATCGGAAATATCAAAGCGATCGAGCATCATGACTTTATCCCAAGCCTTAACAAAGTCCCGAACCATGCGCTCGTGACCATCATCAGCTCCATAAACTTCAACCACCTGTCGAAGCTCTGCGTTTGAACCAAAAATCAGATCGCAGCGTGTCGCGGTAAACTTGGTTTCGCCCGTATTGCGATCGCAGATATTAAAAATCATCTCGCGATTATCAACTGGCTTCCACTCATAATCCATACTGGTCAGGACGCGGAAAAAGTCGTTAGTCAAGACCCCAGGGCGATCTGTAAAGATACCGTGTTTGGAATAGTCCCAGTTCTGATCGAGAGCGCGAAGTCCGCCAACTAAAACCGTCCACTCAGGCGCACTCAACGTAAGAAGCTGCGCCCGATCTAAGAAAATACGCTCCGCTTTAACTTTATAACCAACCGCCTCATTATGATAATTTCTGAAGCCGTCCGAGACTGGCTTGAGCCATTCAAAGCTTTCGACATCTGTCAGTTCTTGAGTCGTATCCATTCGACCAGGCGTAAAGGGGACAGTAACCGAAACACCAGCGTCTTGGGCAGCCTTTTCTACTGCAGCGCAGCCACCAAGGATAATAAGATCCGCCATGGAAATCTTTTTATCACCCGATTGAGCGTTATTAAAATCTGCCTGAATTTGCTCTAAAGTCGATAGAACCTCACCAAGCTCCTGCGGGCGATTTATCTCCCAATCTTTCTGAGGATCTAAACCAATACGCGCTCCGTTTGCACCACCGCGCTTGTCAGAATTTCGGTAGCTCGATGCCGACGACCAAGCAGCCGATACCAGTGCGGAAACAGAAAGTCCGCTGGCTAAAATTTTATCTTTGAGAGAATTAATCTCGGCTGCCTCGACAACCTGGTGGTCGAGGGCTGGAATAGGATCTTGCCAAAGTAGATCTTCGGCTGGCACTTCAGGACCGAGATAGCGCGTTTTTGGTCCCATGTCTCGATGAGTTAGCTTATACCAAGCTCGTGCAAACGCATCGCTAAAGTAATCAAAGTCATCTAAAAACTTCTGGCAGACCTCTTTATAAGCTGGGTCTTCTTTCAAAGCAATATCTGAAGTCATCATCATCAATGCATGCTCGACGCCTGGTTTGTGAGCATCTGGTGTCTTTGGCGCATCGGGATTAGTTGGCTGCCACTGAATCGCACCTGCTGGGCTCTTGGTTTTTTCCCAATCGTATTTAAACAGATTTATCAGATAGTTGTTGTCCCACTGAGTTGGGTTTGGCGTCCAAGATCCTTCGATGCCGTTTGTCATCGTATATTCGGCAAATCCAGTACCTTCAGGATTCTGCCAACCCAGACCCATCGCTTGAATTGGTGCGCCTTCTGGTGCGGGACCAATCTTATCGGGCGATACCATACCATGACTTTTACCGAATGCTTGACCGCCAGCGATCAGGGCGACAGTTTCTTCGTCGTTCATTGCCATACGGGCAAAAGTCTCGCGAATATCGCGTGCTGAAGCAAGGGGATTGCCTTCGCCGTTTGGTCCTTCGGGATCGACGTAGATCAGTGCCTGGTGCGAAGCTCCCAACGGATTCTCTAAATCGTAGTATTCTTCATCTGGTTTTCCCACCCAGCGAATATCGCGAGTGACCATTTGGTCAGGATGACCAGCGAGCTGCTTGCCGTGTTCTTTTTCTACAAACGGTTGACCATTCCAGAACTCAGCTCCCCAATAAGTACCACGGTCTGCTTCCCAGGCATCAACGCGACCACCACCAAAACCAAAGGTTTTTAGTTCCATAATCTCAAGAGCGCAGTTGCCAGTCAGGATCATCAGGTCTGCCCAGCTCAGTGCAGCACCGTATTTCTGCTTGATCGGCCACAGCAGCCGTCTTGATTTGTCTGTATTTCCGTTATCCCACCAGGAATTAATGGGGGCGAAGCGTTGCATCCCCTGAGCTGCTCCTCCTCGACCATCCGCAATGCGGTAAGTGCCTGCAGCGTGCCATGCCATACGTACCATTTGAGGTCCATAGTTGCCGTAGTCGGCTGGCCACCAATCTTTTGAATCTGTCAGCAGGGTTTTAATGTCGCTCTTAAGCTGTGCATAATCAATCTTCCCGAAGGCTTCTTGAAAGTTAAAATCTCGTAGCGGATTAGCCTGGGGAGAATTTTGATGAAGTAGCTCGACCTGAAGTCGATTGGGCCACCAATCATCAGTTTGGGGTTTAGATCCGAGGGCACCACCAACGCGAGTTCCACGAAAGGGACATTGTGCGGGAGCGTTAGGAGGGTTATTATTCATTTGATTCAATCTTTTCTCTAATGGTTTTCGTTGATCAAACTGCATTGCCAGTCATTGGTGACAGTTTGAACGGCGAGTGCTTTCCTTGTAGGCGTGAGCTTAAACAGAGTAACTATTTATTTACTCTCAAACCTAGACAGGTTTTTACTTGCTAGTTGCTACTCGCTATATGGGAAGCGGCTACGTCCTTATTATTCCGCTTGACGGGGCGAAGGGGGATATCCCTTTAGGGACTCGCTACTTAAGCGAAGCGTTACTGGCTATGGTCTTAGGAACTTTTAGACATGCTGTTCGCTTCTAGGAGACGCATTTTTAGAGCATATTTATTGTTGGCGATTGTTTTCGGTTCGTTGTGAGAATGACTTTTAATAGCAATTCAAATTAGAAGCGACTTAAATCCTATGGCAAATCTATAGTAATTGCGAGAATGATCTGGTCTGAGCTTGCACTTTGGAACGATCTCATGGGCTAAAGCTTGCGTCACAGCAGTTTTCATTATAAGAGATGTCGGCACTACTGAATCAGTCTGGATAAGTAATGTTAAAAGTAGGATTGCCGTTGAAAAATATTTATAAGTTAAGACGGGAGGCTCAAAACCCACTCTCTTTAGAGGTGGGATGTAGAGCGACTCGGCAACGGGGCTTATAAACGCCTGGGAAACCACAGGCGACAGCCCCTCCTTTTAAGTGCCAGTTAGTATTTTACAGACAATATTGTTTTATGGTAAAATCTTACTATGAAACAATTACGCGGATTTAAGTACAGATTTTACCCAACGCCAGCGCAACGATTAGAGCTAGCGCAAACGTTTGGCTGTACTAGATTTGTATATAACTGGGCATTAGCTTTAAGAACTACCCCTGTTAAGGTGAGCATTTGTACTAATTAAAAGCGATCGCATTTGACGAAATAAGAGGATTTTGACTACTTCGTATTCAATATTTCTCCTGTCAAACACATAATGTTTCAAAAGGTAATTCTCCAAGAATAGCGA
>JBCDCO010000237.1:0-8584 GCA_039181635.1 Cyanobacteria bacterium P01_G01_bin.19
ATTTATAAATACATATTCAATAATTACTGCATTCTTGAGTTGCTATCGCTCAAATATATATCTAAAGCATAATTAACAAAATTGCTTTTTTAATAATTTACCAGGGAATAATTGCTGATAATTAAAGTTATTATTCAAACAACTAGATTGGCAAGTTTAAATAAATTCATTGATTTCACTTTTTTTGATGATACAACGGAGATATTTATAGCGAATTAAAAGTAACTACTTCTCCTATGGAAGATCAATCTCGTTATCTAGAGTCCAACATCGACCGCCAAGAGTTGATAGAGTTAGTCCCTTTCATGTCTGGTCTGCCAGAAGAAAGCATTCAGAAAATTGCAGCTCATTTTGTAACCATCTCTCATCCACCCAACCAAGTGCTTTTACTGGAAAATGATTGGGGCGGCTCGGTATACTTCATTCTGGAAGGGTGGGTCAAAATTCGTACTTACAATTTGGATGGAAAAGAAGTAACCCTAAACATCATTGGTAGAGGGGAAATTTTTGGCGAAATGGCAGCAATGGATAAAATGCCTCGCTCCACAGACGCTATTACCCTGACCAAAACTACAATTGGCAGAATCCCTGCCGAAGATTTTGTTAGCTTGATCAATACCGAGCCTATGGCTGGGGTACAGCTGGTACAATTGATGGCAAAACGCCTACGCCAGGTCAATCGCAGACTACAATTGCGAGAAGCAAGCAGCGTTTCGAGAGTTGCTGATGCGATATTGTTCCTGATTGAAGGACAAGGCAAAGAAGGCGAACAGGGCACGGAAATTCCCAATCTTCCTCATCGGGAAATTAGCAGCTTGAGCGGATTGGCAAGAGAAACGGTGACCAGAGTATTGACTAAACTAGAGAAGAAAGGTTTGATTCAAAGGAGTGCAGACTCAATGCATATTCCCGATGTACCTGCCTTAGAAGATACTATATGCTGATAAGCAAGCAGCTCATTTAGCATTTTTATCGAACGAGTCAATAATAACTATATGCCTACAGAAGATCGCAAACGCTCTTTATCTGACACTCCAAGACAAGTTGATGATGATGAGGTCAACTGGGTAGACCAAGGAGACGAAGACAAAATCAAATCGGCTCGAACATCTTTGTCCCCAGCACCTAAAAAGCTAACCAAAGCATCTACCGATACAGTGATTATGGTAGAAACAGCATTCTTGGCTAGTGCTGCCAGTTTGGTTTGGTTGATCAATTTTTATTTTCCTGTCGGACCTGTCTTAAAGATTTTTTTTCCCATTCCGATCGCTCTTATTTACTTGAGAAGAGGACATCGTGCTTCTTGGATGGCAGCAATCGTATCAGGATTGCTACTTTTGGTTTTGATGGGTCCAACTCGTAGCATCGTTTTTGTCATGCCCTACGGCTTGATGGGAGTACTATTAGGAGCTTGCTGGCAGCGTAAAATCGGCTGGGAATTCTCGATTATGGCTGGTGCGGTTTTGGGGTCTTTAGGAATGTTCTTTCGTTTTTGGTTGACCTCCATTCTGGTCGGAGAAAATCTCTGGGTGTATGTAATTACCCAAATTACCAAATTAACCGACTGGCTGTTTTTCCAGCTAGGAATCCTCGCTCAGCCCAGCTTTGTTTTAATTCAAACTCTAGCCTGCGGTCTGATAGTGATAAATAATTTAGTTTATTTGTTTGCCGTCCATTTAGTTGCTCTAATGTTGCTAGATCGTCTAGAAAATCCCATATCTCGTCCGCCCGAGTGGGTCAGGGTATTATTGGATTACTAGACAATAAGTAGCGACTGAAGGTCATTATCTAAAAACTAATTATTAACTCGTACTAGATCCCCGTCCTTTAAATAAGCTGCACCTTCAAGAACAAGACGATCTCCCGATTGCAAACCTTCAACAATTTCGACATTTTCGCTGTCTAGAATTTCGCCCATTTCCACAGTCTGAGCTTTAACCCTGTTGTTATCTTGAAGGACAAAGGCGATCGCCCGATTACCAGAAGTCGGCAATAGAGATTCAATCGGTACGGCTACTCCTCGATTGGTATCGGTATTGATGGCAGCACGCAGAAACATGCCTGGCTTCAAGTTTGAGTCAGATGGCAAATCTACCTTAACCAAAGCCTGACGAGAAGTATCGTCAATCGTCGGGTTTATTTCTCTTACTTCACCTACCAAATTCAAACTGCTATTCGCATTAGAAGTAATTTGAACTTTTTGCTCGGGCTCTATTCTACCGATTAAAGTTTCTGGTACCTGTAGTCTCAACTCCAATCTACCGTTTTGAATGATTGAGAAAAGATTTTGCGAAGTAGAAGCGATTTGTCCTACTCTTGCTTCGCGAGATGAAATAATACCGCTGGCAGGGGCAACAATAACTGTATCTTCTAGCTGAGCTTCAATTCCCTGTAATCTACCTCGAGCTTGAATCAACTCTGCTCTAGCCTGGGCAATAGTTTGAGGTCTAGAGCCAGCTTTTAGCTGAGTCAATGCCTGCTGTGCCTCGTTGAGATCGGCTTGGGCTCTGGCTAAGTTTGAGGCGGCAACTCTTTCCTGATTTAAAATCTCGTCAAAGCGATCGCGTGCGATCGCTCCTTCTGCCTCCAAAGTGCGATTGCGTTCGACCCTTGTTTGAGAGAGTTCTAAGTCAGATTCAGCTTCCACCACAGCAGAGCGAGCGCTGGCTACTCTTGCCTCAGCCTGGGCGATTTCTTCAACTCTACTTCCTTCCTGCAATTCATCAAGGGCAGCCTCTTTTTCAGCGACAGAAGCCTCTGCTTCGGTTTTTTGAGCCAGGAGAGCGCGATCGTTCAATCGAGCCAGAACTTGACCGCGTTCGACAAAATCTCCTCTTTCTGCCAAAACTTCTGTAATTTGCAATCCCGCAGCCTGAGACATAACGGGGGTGCTTTCATAAGCCGCCACTGTACCCGAAGCATTCAACTTGCTTTCTATCTCGGTAGTTTTGACTTCAGTGACTGTAACAGTTTGTGCGGGAGCGACAGCCTCTTCTACTGGAGCAGGGGTATTGCCACGATCGCTGGCAGCAGGAGCAAACAATGTGCGAGTAGCCCCTAAGGTTAATAACATCCCCAAACCAAAACCGACTAGCAGACTTTTGTTGCCTAGAAACGAGGATAAAGAGGCTTTCTGGGTATGGGTATCTGAGGTGGGTGCTAGATCGACCTTAGATTTAGATTTTACCGTAGGCAGCAACTGAGCAGTAGCTAGATTACCAGCCTCTATCGGCTTTGGTTTTGGATTTGATTTCCCTTCGGTATGGTCCAAAAAATAAAACTGGCGATCGATTTCCGTAATATATAAAGCCCGCTGGGGAACAAACTTGGATTGTATCTGAAGGTCTGCTGACTCTGGAGAATCTTCGCTGGAAAAAGCATTTCCCAAAATTAAACGATCAAGATCGCCAAAAGATTTACTAACTAATCGATCGTTTTGCTCCAAGTCAAATTCATTTAATTGGCGGTCGGCATTAAATTTTTGCTGCACTGGTGTTAAATAAAGTTATATTTTAGTTAATAAATGTAAGGTTTAAATTAATTAAATAAAATTAATTTGCTTGACGGCAGAAATCAGAAATATTAAAGGTTTCACGTATCTAGAGAACTGAGAAAAATTGTTAAATAAAAACGTAAAAACACTTTTTTGAAAGTGGCAAATGTTAGTTTGGTAATGGTTACTCGACTGAGAGTCGATTGTTGCCGAGATCGTCTAAGGATTCGGAAAATATGGAATCACCGTTTAATTGTACGAGTGCCAATTTTGAACTAGTAGCTCTAGCCAAATTTCGCGCTCTCGTCAGCTTTTTGCCCCAGGATGCAGAAGTTTCTCGCGAACCTTGGGGACGTTCTACAGTTTTGTGCATTGATTTTGCCAATTGTCCTCACCTGTTTAGTGTAGACCAAGAACAAGCAAAAGTGCTGTCAAACGCGATCGCTCAACTAGGTTTGACTAGTTCGGTAATTTTTCGCATTGGTAGCAAAATAGTGGGCTGGAAAAAGGTCAAGTCTTCTTAAAGGAGCGCCAATTAGTCCTAACAGTGACATGACCGCTTTGCAGATTAGCTAGCAGCCTTGAGCATATGATAAGTAATCAACAACTGGGTCAAAGCCAGAGGATAACTTTGCAGAGTTTCTCCCGTCGTACCAACAATTTTACCTAGTTCTAGATTTCCTTCTAAGCTACAGAATTGACCCAAATAAGGTACTTCATTACACATTATTTTTTCCAATTCTCTAACTTGTTCCATAGTAGCTCGTCCGTCAATCTCTAGAATATCGACTGGTTTGCCCATATCGCGATCTAAACCCAAGCGAATAGCATCTCCCAAATGATTGCCATCAGAGTTCAGAATCGTGCTGAGGTCTGGGTGGGGAATTGTCGGACGCAAAATAAGGTTAGCATTGAGTAATAGATTGTCTTCTGTGTTTTCATCGCCTTTGGGGGGATAAAAAGTGACTATCATATCCGACCATTTTCTCTGGGGACGAATAAAAGCTTCTGAATCGGCTTCTCTATTGCGGAGTTGTTCTAGTACCTGTTCTTCCGTATAGCCTCTTTTGCGGGTGTCTCGCTTAATTTTCCAAGTATATCGCAGCGGTTCTGGCGGAGCGAGATATGTCGTGACATCATAGCTATCGATCATCTTGCGAGTAGAATACCCTAGTAAGCCTTCAACGATTACATATTGACGAGGCTCGATATATTCTGGTGGATCGAACTTACCAGTGGAGTGGTTATAAATAGGCTTGAGAATTGCCTGTCCATCTCTTAACAGAGCAAGATGTTGCTCGATGATGTTTAGATAGTTACAATCTGGGTGAAGGGCAGAAATCTTCATTTCTGCTCTCTGAGCGCGGTCATAACGATGATAGTCGTCAGTGCAGATGACGGTAACATTGTCTTTACCTAATACTTGAGCAATCCCCTTAGTTAACGTCGTTTTACCTGCTGCACTGTCACCAACTATACCGAGAATAATAGGTCTATCGTTCATATTTTTGCCTGGTATGGGAAAACTTATCGCTCGAATAATAGGATAGATCGCAACAGTGACACTTGTATAGAGTTAACGTGATTCGGACTAACAAGACTAGTCTATTAAGCTAGCTTTAAGCTCTAAGCTCTAAGCCAGAAGCCTTTCAATCGCTTTTTAATTTGAGGAGAGGAAACGCGAATTTTATATGCCCTAAAGGATTAGTTGCGGCGCGACCAAAAGTAAGGCATTCTTTTTGCCGCAACTAGTCCTTTAGGGAACCGAATCGCCTTACTTTCAGTCATATGCGGAGCGGTATACCTGAAGGTACTAGCTGCGCGTCGTCTTTTAGGACGGAGCGGCATACCACAAGGGCACAATGTACTTTAGGACATCCGCTTGTTCCACTCCGTTGTTAAGAAATTATCCAATTCTGTTCGATATTCAGCGGGTGAAATAGGCGATCGCCACTAACAGTAAATTGACCAAATAGAATAGCCCAACAACCTGAGTTTCCTTCCAGCCACTCAGCTCAAAATGATGGTGTATCGGTGCCATTTTAAACAAACGCTTTCCTTTACCATCTGCATCTTTGGTCGCTTTGAAGTAGCTTACTTGAGCGATCACGGATAAAGATTCGACGAAGAATACGCCACTGACAACAAACAACGCCCACAAATTATTGCTGCTCAAGCCAACTGCGGCTAGTGCGCCACCCAAAGCCAAAGAACCCGTATCTCCCATAAATACCGCAGCGGGATTTTGATTGTGAACTAAAAATCCCAAACAGCCACCGCTCATGCAGGCACAAAATAAAGCTAAATCGGGAGAAGTCGTACTAATAACTGCCCCCAAACCCAAAAAAGCGATTGCGCCAGTACCTGCCGCTAATCCGTCTACTCCATCGGTGAGATTGGTAGCATTGCTTTCTGCTGTAAGTACAAACAATGCTAAAGGCAGAAAAAACCAGCCAAAAGATAGATTTATACCTCCAGGAAGACTGACATTGGCAACGGTAGCATCTTGCCAGAATAGCCATAGAGCAAACAGTACTCCAAATAAAGACTGGAGAGCCAATTTCATGCGGGGTGAAATGCCCTTGTTAGATTTCTTTAGCAATACCTGCCGATCATCAATCCAACCGACAAAACCATAGCCCAAAGTTAGCAGACAAACTGCAATTAGCTTGGCTGAGATAGCTACACTAATTTGAGAAAAGCTGGCGAGAATCAAAGCTAGAACAACAGCCACAGGAACAAAAAAAATCCCTCCCATGGTAGGAGTTCCTGCCTTTTTTAAATGAGTTTGGGGTCCATCTTCCTGGACAATTTGACCTGTTTTGAGTCGATTTAAGATAGGAATAGCTAGTAAACCCATCAAAGCACTGACAAAGGCGCAGCCTAACAGTGGGAATAGCAACAGTTTTAATTGTTCGCCCGAAAAACCATTTTCATATCCCAAAGCGATCGCACTAAGAGTTAAAACACTCGTTAGGGAAACTAAGAGAACTTTTCCAGAAGGAACGAGAAATTTGTTTGTGGCAAGGGATTTAGCATTCACGATTAACTTACTGCCCAATTTTTTTTCTAATGTTACTCGGTGATATTGTGTTTTACAACAAATATAGTCAGGCAACAATCCAATCATTGGGCAGAATTTCTGATCGTTTGATTATTATTTAATCGTCATCGTCATCAAAATCATCATCATCCCCATCCATTAGCACATCTAGATCGTCATCAGATTTCACTTTTTCTGCTTCTACTGGTTCGCGAGGAATCAATCGATTGTTCGCTTTGAGCCAATCTATTAAGGAAGCTCCTCTTTTGATCGGAATGACTATCGCTGGTTCGTAACGAGCTTCCTGAACCAATGCGGGATTTTTGCGTTGTTCTTCCATAAATTAAATTTGCCAATCTGGCGATCGATTAATTAAACGTAGCCTAAAGATTGTATCTGCTTCGATTAATTTAACCAATACTTTGACCGAGTTTTTGGAGTCGATAATTTTCGCTCGACAAACAGCCAGGATTTATTGGGGTTTTCAAGATCGAAGTTATACGCAGTCTACTGTAATATTTTATCTCATTCATTTAGGGATTGAACCCTAACTAAAACATACAGCTTATAGAAGCTAGGGTATTAGACTCTACAGGTTCACTTCAAATTAACTGTTCAATGTCAAATGTTCAATGATAAATGATAAATGCTCTACAATCGATGATGAATTATCGGTTAGGGATCTATGAAAAATCTGCAATTACCCCAAAAAATTATGCTTCTGGGTGCGGGAGAATTGGGAAAAGAATTTGCGATCGCCGCCCAGCGTTTAGGGAATTTTGTCGTAGCGGTAGATCGCTATGCCAATGCACCAGCTATGCAGGTAGCCGATGCAGCAGAAGTTATTTCCATGCTCGATGGAGAAGCTTTAGTGCAAATAGTCAGCAAGCATCAGCCTAACTTTATCGTTCCCGAAATTGAGGCGATTCGGACGGAAAAACTGCGGGAGTTTGAAGAGAGAGGAATTACCGTTATTCCCACTGCAGCAGCAACTATCTATACGATGAATCGCGATCGCATTCGCGAATTGGCGGCTCAAGACTTGGGCGTTCGTACCGCTAAATATGCCTATGCAAGCAGCTTAACCGAATTACAGCAGATTTCTGAAAAGATTGGCTTTCCTAACGTCGTCAAGCCAGTCATGTCTTCTTCTGGTAAGGGACAGTCGGTTGTTAAATCGGCGGCAGAAGTAAAACGTGCTTGGGAGTATGCCATTGAAGGTGCTAGGGGCGATACGCAAAAGATTATTGTGGAGGAATTTATCGCTTTTGAGATCGAGATTACTCTCATGACGGTTAAACAGTGGAATGCACCAACTATTTTTTGTCCTCCCATTGCCCATCGCCAAGAAAGAGGAGATTATCAAGAGTCTTGGCAACCTGCAGGAATAGCACCCGATAAAACTAAAGCCGCCGAGGATATCGCCAAAAAGGTGACAGATGCTTTGGGTGGTGCGGGAATTTTTGGCGTCGAGTTTTTTATTACCCAAGATGAAGTTATCTTCTCAGAATTATCTCCTCGTCCCCACGATACGGGTATGGTAACTTTGATTTCCCAAAATCTTAATGAGTTTGAACTTCACTTGCGAGCAATTTTAGGCCTACCTATCCCCAAAATTGAAGTTTTTGCTCCTGCTGCTAGTGCGGTTATTTTGGCAGATAAGCATTCAGATAAAATAAATTTTGCCAATGTAGCGCAAGCCTTAGAAGTAGAAGACACTGATATTAAGCTATTTGGTAAGCCAGATTCTCGTCCTTACCGCCGCATGGGAGTAGCTCTAGCCAAAGGCGAGACTACAGCAGAAGCGAGAGAAAAAGCTACCAATGCAGCAAATACAGTCACTATTAGCAGCTAATGGATAGTATTAAAATATAGAAATTAGAACTTACGCATTGACAGAATAATGGGATAATGCACTCCTAAGTAAGAGTCATCGAAAAAACGGGTATCGAACAATCAGAAAAATCAGCAAACCCTCAACGGCACAATGCAATCTAGAACACTACACATTATTTTTATTGTCAGAACCAAAACAAATGGGATGTAGC
>JBCDCO010000238.1:0-8461 GCA_039181635.1 Cyanobacteria bacterium P01_G01_bin.19
ACGGTCAAGTTATTCGCCGACAGCAACCATTTACCCAAAGGCGCGTATAAAAACAGCATCGCCAATGAATTTACCGCAACCATGACTAGGGTATGTCCTTGATTGCTATAGGAAAGATAGCCCCACATCAATACCATCGCCGTACAGGGAGCAATACCCAGTAAAATCGCTCCTGCAATATAAGAGTTAGCCAAGGTAACTTCTACACCTCGAATGGTTTCGGTAGAAGAGAGCCAAGACTGAAATAAGCCACCCAAAAAGAATTGAGCAAACACTACCATGGTAAAAGGCTTAATCAGCCAATTAATCACCAAGGTCAATATTACTGGTTTGGGCGATCGCGCTGCCTTTTTTGCCTGGGAAAAGTCAATTTTGACCATGATGGGATACATCATAAAAAACAAGCAAATAGCAATGGGAATCGAGACATTATAAACGCTCATCGAGTCCAAAGAGCTTGCCACCCCAGGGAATATCTTGCCCAAAGCAATCCCTGCAACTATGCACAGAGCAACCCACAAGGTTAGGTATTTTTCAAAGATATTTAGTTGACCCCCTGCTCGTACAGCTTGGGTATTAATCTGAGGGCTTTCTGATTTCATAAAGTTACTTAAAAATTGGCAGTGTAAAAAATGTGCAATTATTTGTAATTAGAATCTGGCTTGCTTGCGCAAAAGTTCGGGAATAGTAAGATTGAATTGTGATTGACCTTCAAAAACCGTTCCGACTTCCCCCCTGTGGAAGCTAACTTTATTGATGTGATAGGCTTCTTCGGGCAGAGGAACATAACCAACTTCGGTCACGAGTTCTGGTGCTTGAGCCAAGTAGTAATCGATCAGCTGCCTCAATTCCTGATTCTTCTGAGCCGCCGCCGCATTAACGTAGACAAATAGCGGACGAGATAGGGGTTGATATTGACCTTGTTCGACAGTTTCTCTTGAAGGTAAAACAGCACCATTGCCGCTATCTATAGCTAGTGCCTTCATCTCATCTGCCTGTTGTTCGTAATAAGCCAAGCCAAAATAGCCGATCGCATTGGGATCTTGGCTTACTTGTTCGACCAAGATATCATCGTCTTCGCTCTGGGTAATGTCATTACGACTGGCTTTTGCTTCCCCTACTACTGCTTCGGTAAAGTAATCAAACGTACCCGAATTTTTGCCTGGGGCGTAAAGATTGAGGGGTCGATCTGGAAAACCATCCCTTACCTGATTCCAGTTGGTAATATTTCCCTGTGCTTGAGGCGACCAAATTTTGTCTAACTCGGCGACGGTAATGCTGTCCAGCCAGGTATTCTGTGGGTTGACCACGACAGTTAGAGCATCGAATGCCACTGGCAATTCTATGTAGCGAATGCCCGCACTGTTACAAGCTTCCATTTCGTCTAGTTGGATTGGACGAGAAGCATTGCTAATATCGATTTCTCCGCGACAGAATTTGTCAAATCCGCCACCAGTACCCGAAAAATTGACTCTGATATCTGCTGCATCCTCTTTCTTGCTGCGATAATCGGCGACAATTCTTTGCGTGATGGGATAAACAGTACTCGAACCGTCGATATTAATCGGCTGTTTTTCTTGAGCGTTTAAACTGCTAGCAAAGACTAACAAAGACGCTACCAATCCTAAGCCGAGCGATTTCCAAAACCTGTTTGATACTTGACTTCGAACATTCATTTCCCTTGCTCCACTTAAAAGACTATTCGGAGTAATTTCATCCTACATCAAGTTTGATTGATACATCAAAAAATATTGATGGATTAAGTTTGGGTAAAGGAATGGTTATCGATCGCTACGATTGGCAAAATGTTTAACAGCTTTTGGCGATCGCAATCTTGCCTATGCGCTGATATTCTGCCAAATACTGCTCTAAAGCTAAAAACTGAGGCAAATTTAGGCTATAGTAGACCCATCTTCCTTCCTGACGTGAATTGAGCAAACTGGCATCCTTAAGATTTTTTAGATGGAAAGATAATTTAGATTGGTTTACCGCTAATTTTTCGCATAGCTCGCACACGCACAATTCTTGCGATCGCAATAGTTCAATTATCTGTAATCTCAAAGGATCGCCAAGAGCGCGAAAACCTATTCCGACTTGCACCGCATTTTCAATACTGCCTGACATTAAGTTTTATCGATCTATTTTTTCTATATTATGCATTATGCCTAATCCTGCCTTATCTTAGTCGGCTCATGCAGTAAAACTATCTTCGAGGCGGTCGAGCAAAAAATCTGCATGAGGATCGCGCCACAATCTGTATAGAGCACTGGCGGGCATAGTCAAATATAAAACATCATCGGGTCTGAGGCGAGTTTCTAGCAGATGCCAGCTGTGTAAAGTATGCTGATGTCTTTCTAGATATAAGGGAACAAAGTCGGTTTTGCTAGCAACATCCTGCACGATGCGATCACATAGAGGATGGTTAGGAGTAATGATTGTTGCTAGGGCTACCCACAGCAAATCCTGAGTCATTCCATTGCCCAAAATTCTCCCCCCTAATGCTGCCGCCACAAAGGAGTAGGTGGCTAGCTCTACAGGAGACAAAACATGGTTGAATTGAAATACTTGCTGCATCGATTGAGCAAATTTTGGATCGCCACTGCGCACGACAGTTTTGATGCCAGGGGCGATCGCTTTGGCAGTAAGACTGATTTCTAGATTAGTCGTATCGTGACTGGTGACAGCGATTACGCTAGCGGCTCTTTTGACGTTGACTGCTTTGAGAGTTGAAGAAATACTCGCGTCTTCCAAAATTACGGGAATCCTTAAAGAGCGAGCAGTACGCAAGAAGCGGTTTTTAGGATCGGACTCTATCACTACTACTTCGTATCCTTGATGGTAAAGCTGACGGGCGATTTGAATGCCCAAGCCCCCCAAACCGCAGACAACATAATGATTCCGACGGGGAATTCTAGCTGCATCTAGGGTTTGACGAAAGCGACTACCCAAAACAAAGTCATTGATTAGGGCATAGCAAATACCGATTACCCCCGCACCAACGATCATCATAACTGCGGTAAAGACTTTGATATAGTCTCCAGCATTTTCCGCTACTTCTTCCTTACCTCCCGCACCAGTAATCATCCCCACAGAGAAGTAAAGGGCATCAGCTAAAGAAGTTTGAGGATTGATGCTAACGTAAATTAGGGTGGCAACCAAAACTACCAGCAACAGAGCCAAACTTACCATGGCTACGGGGCGAGCATAACGCTGATAGTAAGGTATGTTGAGAATCGCCTGATATAGTTTCTTTTGCCAAGAACGACGTTTGACTGTCATTCTCGGTTTTGTTCCCACAATCAAGCGATCGCCTAGCTTGAGGCGACTGCCGTATTTCACTGCTGAAACTAAGTCTATCTCTCCCTTAACTGGCAGATAATAAATTAACATTCGATTGGGATCGTCCCACAATTCCCTCAATTCTTTTTCCAACCAAGGGTGATTGCGATCGATATATTCTTCACGAATAGGCCAAGTTCGCTCGAATAGCTGGAGTTGACCGATCGCTTTGTTGCCCAATGCGGCGAAAGTAAATAGTGGTGCAGCCAGAGCAGCTACGCTCATGGTGAAGTGGTCGGGTAGAGTGGAATCCAACCGATTGCCCAAGGCGTGATTCAACAGGCGATTGATGATTCTTATCTCGGGGTTAATCACCTTGGCTTGAGTCAAGATTGCCAAATTTAGCGCATCATCGCTATACACCAATACCAGAGTGCTCGCTTCTCTAATGCCAGCCTTAATCAGGGTCGTGCTTTCAGTGGGATCGCCGACAATAATTTCTTTGTTCGCTACTTTATCGACTGGATGCTCGCTAATTGCCACTACTCTTGCACCCTGCTGCTTCAAAAGACTATAGATTCTAGTTCCAGTGCGTCCTAAACCACAAACAATAATTACGGGTTGCATATACTCTTTAAATGGGGTTTACGAAGATATCTACCCTCACGGTTTAATTGTCTTTGATAAATTAATTAGCGGCTGTATATATGCGCACTTTTGTATGTGCTTAGTTATAAAACTGAAGCTCTTGATATTTCGATTTATCTCATATTTAATATAGACAAACCACCAAGATTTTGCATTCATTGAACATTGGCAGCATGTTTGATTATATAGTTGATCCTTTGAGTGCCGATCGCCAGACAAATAGACTACCCTAAGTAAGTTGACTTTTAACTCTTGTCTGTTGCCGTAATGATTAGATCGATTTCTAGTTTTTGTTTGAGTTTGGGCATAGTTGCGATCGCATCTTGTGGACAAATTGCAGAAGCCCAGACTTTGCGCTCGATATCTCCTGAAAGACTTAATTACGTGGGTCTGGATGATAAATTGGGTCGAGAAGACGGCGAATCTCATCAAAAAACCGTTCATCGCTGGAGTACTAATCCTAGCTGTCCTGCTGCCAAACCCAAAGCGGTTGAAGATAATAGCTGGAATCAATCCCAGCGAGAAGCTTTGTTAGAGGCGATCGACCATAGCCTTTACTACTTGAGTACTCCCAAAGCCAAACAAAGCTATCGCAAATATGCCCATACCAAATTTAATTTAGAGCATACCAGGCGATCGCTTTTGCGATTCCAGGAGTTGCTGCTAACCCTCAATTCTCCTCAAGAACTAGAACGAGCTGTCAAACAAGAATTTAGCTTTTACCAGTCTGTTGGCAAGGATAAACGAGGGAAAGTTGAGTTTACGGGTTATTTTGAACCTACTTACTCCGCTAGCCGAGTTCGCACTCCAGAATATCGCTATCCCCTCTATCGTAGACCTGCCAATTTTGAACGTTGGTCGCGCCCTCATCCCACTCGCGCCCAACTTGAAGGCAAAGATGGTTTAGCTGGGGGTAAAAGCCTTTTGAGAGGAAAGGAACTAGTCTGGTTGCGCGATCGCCTGGAAGCTTATTTAGTTCAGGTGCAAGGCTCGGCTAGACTACAAATGACCGATGGTTCGACAATGACAGTTGGCTATCACGGTACGACTAACTATGCTTATGTCAGCCTGGGAAAAGAGCTAGTCGAAGATGGTGCTTTTAGCAAAGATGAATTGACCTTGCCCAAGCTACTAGAATTTTTTGAGCAACATCCCCAAAAATTAGATAAATATATTCCACGCAACAATCGGTTTGTCTTTTTCCGCGCAACAGACGGGAAACCGCCAACGGGAAATTTAGGCGTTCCCGTCACAGGCGATCGCTCTATTGCTACAGATAAATCTCTTATGCCTCCTGGTGCTTTGGCTTTGATTGTCGCCCCCATTCCCGACCTCGAACCAGATGGAACGATAGAAACTAGGGTGGTCAGCCGTTATGTTTTAGATCAAGATACGGGAAGCGCGATTAAAGGCGCGGGAAGAGTCGATGTCTTTCTGGGCAGTGGTGAAACCGCAGGAGAAAGAGCGGGTAGACTGAATGGTAGCGGTAATCTATTCTATTTACTACTGAAATAGCTCAATTTGGATAGTCTTAAAGAATACTCAATTAAACATGAAGAACAGCCACAAGCCATAGAAATGTAAAATTACTTATTCTGACCCACTCCCACTGACTACTAATCTGCAATGTCTAATGAATATCCTTATTCTCTGCTCTATTTTTCCCTATCCGCCCACTAAAGGTAGAAAACAGCTTAGAACATATCATTTGCTGCAATATCTTAAGCACAGACATCAGGTGACATTAGTTACTCGTCGCACCCCAGAAGTTACAGA
The DNA here is from genome assembly GCA_039181635.1 of Cyanobacteria bacterium P01_G01_bin.19. Taxonomy (GTDB): domain Bacteria; phylum Cyanobacteriota; class Cyanobacteriia; order Cyanobacteriales; family Xenococcaceae; genus Waterburya. Next base: position 5,704 of record JBCDCO010000238.1, read on the forward strand.
CGTGGAAATTAGTGCATTAGAAAAACAGGTAACAGAATTGGTCGTTTTCGATCTCAATCCTCAGATCCAACCTGCAGGGTTGATCGACAAAGCCAAGCGTTTGGGAGTGTTTATTCAACACAAAACGCCGCCAGCTATTTTAGATAACTACTGTCCAGAACTTGCAGTTTGGGTCAAAGAGGCTGTAGAAGACAATCAGTTTCACGTCCTTGCCTGTGAAGAAAGCTCGGACGAAATATATGTTGATCGCCATTGGCACCAGCAGCTAGGCGTAATTTTAAACCTGCATTTTTCTGAATATGGTAGATACAAACAGCAGTTGGCAGCAGGGGATTCGGCAAACGAACTCAAGGATCAAATCAATTTGGGACTGCGCAAACGTTACGAACAAAGCTATCTGGAGAAGTTTAGCTCGATTATTACGGTTACGAGTAAGGACAAAAGTATGGTTCGGGAACTAGATCCCGAAAGCAAGATCGCCATTATTTCCAACGGTGTAGATACAGCTAAATTCTTTCGCCGTATCACCAATCAGGGGGGTCAAAGAATCGTGTTTGTCGGCAATATGAATCAGAGTATGAATATCGATGCCGCCCGCTTTTTGGCAATAGAAGTATTTCCCGCAATTCGCGATCGCTACCCCGAAGCCTTACTAGAATTAGTTGGCGCAGAACCTACTTCCGAGGTTTTGGAACTAAACCAACTGCCTGGAGTATTGGTTACGGGTAAAGTAACCGATGTAGTGGAATATCTTCACTGGGCAACAGTATGCGTACTGCCAATTCGTCAGGGATATGGTCTGAGAAATAGAACTTTAGAAGCGATGGCATCGGGTGTCCCCGTAGTTGCCAGCGATCGCGCTTTGAGTGAGTTTAAAGTTGATGGTTCGGGCGTGCCTTTAAGAGCAATGCGGGCAAATACCCTAGAAGAATATATTTATGCGATCGGAAGGTTATTTTCCGAACCCAAACTTAGGGAAAAGCTCTCAGAAAACGGGCGATCGCTCGTAGAATCTGAATATACCTGGGATAAAATCGGGCAAAAATACGAACGGGTGCTGCTAAATTCTCAATCCCAAGACAACTATCAACCGACAACTGACAATCCAAAACCGTAATTTATTTTAGATAGCAATTATTTACTAGCTGTTAATTTCCCTAAATATTGCAAAATAATCATCCCTAGCAAAACTGAAGCAGCAAATATCAACCAAAAATAGTTAGTAAACTGAGGATTATCCAACGCCCAGCCACCCAGGGGAGGACCGATAAAATAGCCAATTGCCCAGCATTGAGAATTAATCGAAAAATATACTCCTCTGAGAGATTCTGGTGCGAGTTCTGCTACCAAACCCGAAGCCACTGGCGTATAAGTAATCATGCCTAAGGACATCAAGCCCAAAGTTATAACAGCCCAAATTAAATGATTATCTGTGGCATTTCCCGTAATATAAACCAGCAAAAATGCTACTCCCCAAAATAGTAGAGAAATACGCAGTCCTGCAATACGACTAAATCGATTTAATAACCAAGCTGCGGGTAGCTGACAGATTGCCGCAAAAGCAATATGCCAGGTGAATAGCCCGCTAATTACCTGTTCGGAAAAGCCAGTGCCTGTCTCGGAAACGCTAACAAAGTTTTTTAAATACAGCGGCATAGTACTTTGTACCTGGGACAGATAAACAGTAAACAAAATATTGACTGTTACAAATACCATCAATGCCCGATCGCGCAATGCCAACAGCCAGCCGTTTTCTGTTTCAGCCTTAGTTGGTTTTTCCTCAAATTTATAGGTTTCGGCGATCGCAAAATAGATTACGCCAAAAAATACTAAAAAGGAGATTCCATCGATTACAAATAAAGCTCGATAGTTACCAGAATTGGCAATTAATGCACCCCCTAGCACCACGCCCAAACTTAGCCCCAGGCTATCAGCTAGACGAGTAACGGCAAAGGCTTCGTTACGCTGTTCTGGAGTAGTCAGATCGATAATTGCCGCTTCTGTGGCAGGCCAATACATGCCAATGCCAAAGCCCATTAATAAATTGCCCAGGATTAGGGTGGGAAAATTGGTAGTCAAAGATAAAACCACATCTGCCAGTACCGATACAGCCGCCGCCGCTAGCAAAGTCTTTCTCCGTCCCCAAGTTGGAGTATCTGATAGCTGTCCCCCTAAAAATCTACCTACAACACCCGAAACAGAACCGCTGCCCAAAGCTATACCGACTAGAGTCGATGACAATCCTACCTGATTTACGAAAAAAATTGGCGCGTAAAATAGTGTAAAACCAGTCCCGATTTCTGATAGCAGTCTACCCGCTGCCAAAATCCAAACTTTGAAACTAAAATTCAGTATTCGAGACATTAAAAATATTGAGCCAAAAGTAACAGTAATTACAGAAAAACAGGCGATCGCGCTTTTTTCCCAACACTTTAAAACCTTATCATTTTCTCTGTTAACCCTTGTCCGTTCTTTATTCCTGATGACTTATGCATATTTCCTGGTATCACTGCTTATTTCTTCTTACAGCTATTTTTCATCTAGCTGCCAGCATTAGAGAACGGAAAAGTATGCCCCCACCAGGGAAGCTAATAGATGTCGATGGCACAAAAATGCATCTATATCTCAAGGGAAAAGGAGATCTCACAATCGTCTTAGACCATAGTCTGGGGGGTATTGAAGGATATTTCCTGATTGACGAACTAGCAAAAATTGCAAGAGTCTGCATATGCGATCGCCCTGGATATGGTTGGAGTCA
>JBCDCO010000239.1:0-8439 GCA_039181635.1 Cyanobacteria bacterium P01_G01_bin.19
AGCTGTAGTGGGACAGTGGGACATGTATCTGTAGTGGGACAGTGGGACATTTGTCAAGTGGGACATGAAGCTGTAGTGGGACAGTGGGACATTTGTCAAGTGGGACATGGAGCACCGCCTCTCATCAATCAATTGCGAATTAATATTTTCCTCCGCATAGTTCCTCAACCAACTAATAATCGAGCTAACTTTCTTCCTCTGCTCCCTCTGCTCCCTCTGCTCCCTCTGCTCCCTCTGCTCCCCTACTCCCTTGCTCCTCTGCTCCTCCGCTAAATAATTTTCTTTACACAAATAACGCTGAATTTTACCGCTAGAAGTCTTAGAAATACTACCCGTTTTAATTAATTGAACATCATAAACATTCAAGCCAAATTCTTGCGAAACAGCAGAATTAATTGCAGATTCAATCTCTTCTTTTAATTCCTGTAAGGGCGATTCGCGAATCGCCCTTACGCCTTCTGCCTTCTGATTTCTAAAAAGTTTCCTAGCAAAACTTCGCTCTACTTCTTGAACAATGACTAGCTGCTCTTTTCCTTCAATTTCTACGCTGAAAGCTGCCCCAGCATTAGCTCGCAAAGCAGGATGCGATCGCTCTACTACTCGTTCGATATCTTGAGGATAATAATTTTGTCCGCGAATAATAATTACATCTTTAATTCTTCCCGTAACAAATAATTCTTTGTTACTAATAAATCCTAAATCTCCAGTTCTTAAATAAACTTTATTACTATTACTTATTCTGGCTTGAAACTTTTCTTTAGTTAACTCTTGATTATTCCAGTAACCAGCAGCAATACTATCGTTTTCTTCAATCCAAATCTCTCCAACTTCGCGATCGCCTAACACCTCATTATCATCGGAATTAACGACAATAGCCTTTTGCCCTAAATCCGTTTTACCACTACTAACAAAAACGCGATCGCTTTCATTTTGTAGGGACGTTTCATGAAACGTCCCTACCTGCTCCCCTGCTCCTTCTGCCCTCTGCCCTGAAGCGGAGCGGAGCGGAGCTAATCCTTTAGGGCTGCCTTCTGCCTTCAAAAAAACTTCTCCCTTAACCCCACCACTGACAATTAATGTTGCTTCTGCCATACCGTAACAAGGGTAAAAAGCCGACTTTTTAAACCCGCATTCGGCAAATGCTTCAGCAAATTTATCTAAGGTTTTTACTTGGATTGGTTCTGCTCCAATAAAAGCTAAATCCCAACTACTTAAATCTAGCTTTTGTTTATCTTCCGAGCTAATTTTCTCCATACACAATTCGTAAGCAAAGTTAGGCGCACCACTCGTATTTGCTTGAAGTCTGGATATTGTTTCAAGCCATAATAAAGGCTTTCTTAAAAAGTCGGTTGGAGAAAATAAACTAACAGAAAATCCCCCAAATAATGGCTGTATGACACCACCAATCAAACCCATATCATGATAAAAAGGTAGCCAGCTAACTCCTTGACTATTAGCTGAATGTCCAAATAATTTGTAAATTAAATTGGAATTACTAGTTATATTTTGATGAGTTATGATAACTCCTTTAGGATTGCCTGTAGAACCAGAGGTATATTGTAAAAAAGCTATCTTATCTGGATTGAACTTACTAGTTTCAAAATCAATATTCTTGCTTTCAATCTTGTCAGTAAACAAGCAATTTTCGAGTTTTATTTTCTCCGATAGATATGTCGATACTTTAGCTTCTAACTCACTAACTGTTAATACCGCTTTTGGCGTACAATCATCAACTATGGTTTCAAGACGAGATAGCTTTTGATTCCGTCGTGGGGGATAAATCGGTACGGCGATCGCACCTGCATATAAACAGCCCAAAAAAGCGGTTATAAATTCTAATCCCGCAGGATAAATTAGTAATACTCTTTCTCCCTCAAGATTGCGATCGATTAACTGACTCGCAATTGCTTGAGACTTCTCTCTCAATTGTGCATAAGTCAATCTGTCGTAAGGCTTATTTTCTCCGACATAAAACTCATAAGCGATCGCATTGCTCGAATGGGTAGCGCGATACTCTAGAATATCTAATATGGTCGAACCAATGTCGGTGGGGTTAGATAAAAAAATGGGGCTAGTAGTCACGAGTTAGCAAGAAAATATAAGTAAATAAATTACTATTAGGTAAAGCGATCACTATAAATAGATAGCATTCGTATCTTAAAATAAATGTACCACTGACAACCAAAAATTATCAACAATAATTCTTATTAATCTCCCTCTAGCTTACCTACTCCCAAACATAAATTAAAACCTTCTGCCCTCTGCCCTCCGCCTCCTCTGCCCCCCCCTGCTTTTTCCTGGCTCAATTGACTTTATGCAATTAATATTCAATAGTGATATTTAGACTCCATTTCAGGAGAGTACAAAATCAGTGCAAATTATGCACGGTTGCTATTTTATTTTTTATTTTCTATGAGATTTATATCTCCCTTTACTAGTATTCCAACTTCTATTCTGGTGACAACTATAGCGGTTAATTTCACTGCACCAGTGCAAGCACAACAATTAACCCAGATAACCAACGTTGATGTCAGAGAAACAGCCACAGGAATCGAGATTGTTGTAGAAACTGCCGATGGTTCAAAACCTCAGTTTGTCGAAACTCCAGATAACAATATTCTCTACATAGATTTAGTAGATGCTCGGTTAAATTTAGCTTCTGGAGCAAGTTTCCAAGTTGATAACCCAGCCGAGACGATACAATCGGTTACGGTGTCAGAAGAGTTTGCAGGTAGTGTTTCCATAGTCATTACAGGAACAGAAAGCCTACCCCAAGTCGAACTTATTCCCAATGCAGAAGGGGGAATTTTTAGCGTCACCACATCTTCTGCAACCACTCAAACTCCAGTTACTCCTCCAGAAGAAGAACCTATTGAAAAAATTGAAATCATAGTTACTGGGGAAGCAGAGGAAGAAGAGGAATATATCGCTCCTGAAGTTAATATCGGTAGGGGAAACCCCCAATCGGTTTTAGATACCGTACAATCGGTACAGTCTGTTACCGAGGAAGTAATCAAAGATCAAAATATCAGTAATTTTAGTGCGATCGCCGATAACGTTAGCGGCGTTAGTAAAGGGACTATTGCTTCTCAAAATGCAGGTACAGAATTTACTATTCGTGGTTTTGGTGCTGTGCAAGGGAGAGAAAACCTATTACGTAATGGCTTGAGGGACGATACTTTGGGTTCGATTTCTGGTTTGACTAACATCGAACGAGTAGAAATTCTCAAAGGACCTTCATCGGTATTATACGGTCAGGGTATTGTAGGAGGTACGGTAAATTTAGTCACTAAAAAGCCCTTAGAAGAGCCATTCTACAGTGCCAGCTTTACGGCAGGAAATTTTGATACCTATCGCGGTAGTCTAGATTTTACTGAAATACTTGATGAAGAAGGAGGTCTAGCTTATCGTCTTAATTTGGCTTACGAAGACGAAAATAGTTTTAAAGATTTTCAAGAAGAGCAGTTCATCTTAGCGGATTTGGGTTTAACCTTGCTCAACTCAGAAAATACCAATTTATATGTTGGCATAGAGTATCAGAAAAACCGAACCAAAGGTACAGCCCCTCAATTACCTATTTCGGGAACTATAATCGATAATCCTTTGGGCGAGATAGATGTCAGTACCAACTTAGGAGAACCTTCTTTATCAGAATTCGAGTTAAATGTAGTTAGACTAAATTCGGAACTAGAACACGAATTTAGCGACAAGTGGAAACTGCAAAATCAAATCTTGGCTTCTTTTCTGAGAACGCCAGTAAGCTTGGGGCTTGAAGGAATAGACAGTAATTTTACTGAGACAGGTTTACAGCCAGATAATCGTTCTTTTCGTCGAGTTTTAATTGATAATCCCACTAAAACTAATGTTTTTACGGCAAATACTAATGTAGTCGGGGAATTTAATACGGGTAAGATCGAACACGAATTTATCTTTGGCGTGGAGTTTGTCAATCGAGAGATAGATGATGTAGTCGATTTAACCAATGTTGGTGACATTGACGTTTTCGATCCCGTCTTCGTTCCTGAAAGTCTTTTTTCCTTCTCTTCTCGCGTTCAAGACCAACTTACAAAAAATAACGAAATTGGACTTTACTTACAAGACCAAATCAAATTTGGAGACAAAGTGATTCTCGCTTTGGGAGGCAGACTAGACTTTGCTAATACGGAATTAATTGATGGCAATCCTACTCTCAACGCAGAAACTTCCAATACAAATTTTAGCCCCCGTGCTGGTTTGATCTACAAGCCAGCCGAAAATGTTTCCCTATATGCTAGCTATACAGAATCTTTCCTACCCAATGCAGGTAGATCCAGAGAAACAGATTCCGAAACATTTGAATCCGTTCTTGGCGATGTGTTTGAACCCGAAACTGGACGACAGTATGAAATTGGCGTAAAAAGCGAACTGTTTGACGATAAAGTCTTAGCTACATTAGCCTTATTCGATTTAGAAAGAAATAATGTTTTGGATGCCACTACCTTTTCTTCCCAGCAAATCGGGAAACAAAGAAGTCGTGGAGTCGAAGTAGATATAGCAGGAGAAATTCTACCAGGCTGGCAAATCACGACCTCCTATACTTATTTAGATGCCGAAATTATCTCTGATGACAACGACCTCGATAATACTGATTCTTCTGGCAACCAACTCAGAAACGTTCCTCAAAATGCTTTTAATATCTGGACTGCTTACACCTTACAAAAAGGATCGCTCGAAGGTTTGGGCTTTGGAGTCGGACTATTCTATGAAGACGTAAAACCAGGCGATTTAGAAAATAGTTTCTTTCTACCCGACTATCTTCGTACCGATGCTGCCATTTTCTACGAGAAAAATGATTTCAAGGCACAGGTAAACTTCCAAAACCTATTCGATATCCGCTATTTTGAAAGCGCGAGAGACCAAGCTAGAGTAAATCCTGGCGCACCCTTTACAGTTTTGGGTACGGTGTCGGTAGAATTCTAGAGTCAGAAGGCAGAAGGCAGTCCCAAGGGATACACCCATTCGTCCCATCTACGTGGGACTACGTACATGCGGCAAATATGCGGAGCGGTTATCCGCAGGTGTACCCTTTAGGGATCCTTTAGGACTAAGCGCCTTTGTCGAAGGAGGATAACAAGTGCAAGCCGCTTCGCACAAGGGCTTTAGCCGCATGTAGGGCAGAGGGCAGAAGTAGCTACGCACAATAGTGAATAGGGTTTAGTTATCCCCAAGTCTCCCAATCTCCCACTCTCCCAGTCTCCCCTGCTCTCTCCGCTCTCTCCGCTCATCTACACGATTATATGAAAAACTTTACAATCCTCTGGCTCGGTCAATTAATTTCTACTATTGGTAGTTATATGACAATTTTTGCAGTAACTATCTGGGTTTGGGAACAAACCGACTCGGCGACTGCTTTGACTTTAATTAGTTTTTCGGCTCAGTTACCTCGTATTTTTATTACTTTTCTGGCGGGTATAATCGTCGATCGCTTTAGTCGAAAGAAATTAATGCTTCTGGGGGATACCAGCGCAATATTGGCTACCATTGCTGTGGGCTTGTTATACGTTACGGGAAGTTTGCAAATTTGGCATTTGTGTCTTGTTGTAGCTTTACATGGCAGTTTTGGTCAAATCCAACAACTAGCTTACTCTGCTTCTATTAGTTCAATTGTTCCAAAACAGGATTTAACTCGTGCGGGGAGTATGATATCAGCCCTTGGTTATGGCTCGGCGATTGTTGCTCCTGCTTTGGCAGGAATCCTCTATCCGAAGATAGATTTAGGCGGTATTGTTCTGATTGATGTTGCTACTTTTAGTGCGGCTTTAATCGCTTTGTTGATTACCCCCATTCCTTCTCCTGTAAAAAAGGAATCAAACCAACAGGAAATAATGACCATCTGGCAGCAACTTACATTTGGTTTTCGCTATATTTGGCGTAATCCCAGTCTTTTGGCTATGGCGATCGCTTTTACTATGTTTGCTATTCCCAACGATATTAATAAAGCTTTATACAATCCAATGATCTTAGCCCGTACGGGGGGAGATTCTCAGATACTAGGGATAGTTACTACCGCAGCAGGAATCGGCGGGGTTTTAGGTGCAATAATCATCAGTGTATGGGGAGGATTCAAAAATCGAGTTAAAGGAATGCTCAATGGTTTTATTGGTGCGGGAATAGGTAAAGCGATTCTCGGCTTGGGTAACAGTATCTTTATTTGGCTTCCCGCTCAGTTCTTTGCCACGGCGAATACTCCTTTATTTCTTAGTTCCAGTAATGCTATTTGGTACTCTAAAGTGCCATCGGAATTACAAGGAAGGGTATTATCTGCCGATCACTTGGTAGGTTTAATTGTATCTGCCACATCGACCTTGATTGCTGGACCTCTGGCTGATTATGTCTTTGAACCAGCTATGCAGCCTGAAGGAGCTTTAGCAGGAATCTTTGGTTCGATATTCGGTATTGAAGAGGGGTCAGGAATGGCTTTACTATATGTAATTACAGCGATTTGGATGGCAGGAATCGGTATTGGCGGTTATTTTTTTTCTATTTTGTTACGAGTTGAACAATAGCAAGGGGTGAACGAAATTTCCTGTGGGCTAACTATCTTGTCGGGTAAAAAGTAAAAGGTGAAACGCACTGCTTTGTTGTTACTTATTACTCAATTTATTGAGTTATTTACTAGTAATGGTTAATGGTCTGGACAAAATTTTTTGCTCAACACCAAAATATAAACTTAAGAGTCAATTAATATGTCTATTAAGGATCGTAGCTATATTAAAAAAATCTATATCGCTCAAAATGGACCATACTTTAATGTGAGCGATATTGCTAAATAAAAATACAAATGATAATCTATTGCATAAAGCTTGGCTGTTGAGAAATGTTCTCAAGCACTGTTTCTCAAAAACTGTTTATAAGGTATCTAGTTTTATACCTATAAGTGATAACTTGAGATCGAGCATTAGATAGAAATCCGTCGATATGGCTTTAGACAATACTTTAAGTAAAGCAGTAGTAAAGTTGAATGGAGGAGCGAAAATTATATTTTCCACTTTGAGGCTTTACATAACTATGTTTTATATTATCTAACTGAAGCTATTTAGGACGGTCTACAAGACAAAACAGTAAATTAGGAGCAAGATTTTTATATGTTAGAAAATAAGTTGCTGAAAAACTTTTCGGCTGACACTTTTTCTACCGTCAATGGAAGCCAGACTTTATTAGAGAGAAAAGCTGATTTAGTAATCATTGATTCCTCAATAGATAATCTTCCATTTTTGATTAATGGTAGAAAAAAAGATACAGAAGTAGTTATCTTAGATTCTCGCTTCGATGGAATTGAGCAAATTACTCAAGCTTTCCGAAAACATAACAATCTTGGTAGCGTTCACATTGTAACTCATGGTTCGTCTGGAAGCCTACAGCTAGGTTCTTCTGTCCTTAATAACGAACTATTAGACAGCGATCGCTTTGCTATTTGGTCTGAATACTTAGCAGGAACTTCGCTACTCATCTATGGTTGTGAAGTTGCATTAGGAACGGTAGGTGAGAGTTTTATACGGCGCCTACATGAAGTAACTGGAGCGAATATTGCTGCTGCTACTCATAAAGTCGGTAATTCCGATTCATATACTAATTGGGAATTAAACTATCAAGTAGGAGAAAGCTTTACTGTAGAATTAGCTTTTACAGATCGCGCGATTGCCAGTTATTCAGGAACATTTGTGGGTTTAACTGCCAGTGCCGATCCCACAATCCTGATTGAAGATGAGGGGACAGTTTCCACCCTAACTTTTGCTCTGGATGAAGCCCCACCTGCTGGTGGTATAGCGGTTAGCGTTGACACTGGTGTTCCTGGTGCTCTGGGTAACTTTGATATTTTACCTCCTCCTCCTCAAGCTACCTTCACTGGTGGAAACCTAGTTGCTGGATTTGCTGACAATAGTGGTTTTGACTTTTTAATTACCGACCAAACGGCTACTATTACCGTTCCTATTTTTGACGATGCTGATGCCGATGGCGATACAGTAAATGATGATGTAGGTGTTGAGGAACTAACCTTTACGGTATCGGGAGACGATCTTGATGCACCAAGTAGTTTCACCTTAACCCTAGCAGATACGGCTTCCCAGTTAGGAGGCGATGACCCAGTAGACGACCCAGTCGACGATCCAGTAGATGACCCAGTCGATGACCCAGTCGACGACCCAGTCGACGATCCAGTCGATGACCCAGTCGACGACCCAGTCGATGACCCAGTCGATGACCCAGTCGACGACCCAGTCGATGACCCAGTCGACGACCCAGTAGACGATCCAGTCGATGACCCAGTCGACGATCCAGTCGATGACCCAGTCGATGACCCAGTCGACGACCCAGTCGATGACCCAGTCGACGACCCAGTAGACGATCCAGTCGATGACCCAGTCGACGATCCAGTCGATGACCCAGTCGATGACCCAG
>JBCDCO010000240.1:0-8297 GCA_039181635.1 Cyanobacteria bacterium P01_G01_bin.19
ATAATTTAATAATTGATAACGGTGAAATGAGTTTAAATATTATTTACCCGGAATATTCGGTATGAGTTTGGGTAATTTATAAGCATAATAACGCTCTTTCTTGACGATCTTCATATATTAATGTCCTATAATCTCGAGCTACTAGCTATCTTGCTGAATAAAATTGATCGTTTGCTGGCTAAACCTACGAGCGTGCTGGTTTACAGCCTAATTTATCTAGGTTTTACTATTTCTCCTATTAAAGCAGAGGACAACATTTTAGTTATTCATTCTCATCATCCAGAATTGTCGTGGGCGAAACAGCAACAGCTAGGTATCGATCAGGGATTTTCGGAAGTAAACGCCAACAGAGCAAATGCCAGCAATAATGTCTTTCACGAATTTTTAGATAGCAAGCGACATCCAGAGCTAGGACATCAAGAAGAATTTATTCAATACATCAATAAAAAATACGCTCGGGTGCCCATCGACCTGATGATGGTAGTTGACAATCCTAGTTTGCAGCTAGTGCTAGATCGGCGAGAACAGTTTTCTCTCAAAGTTCCAGTAGTCTTTTTAGGCATTAGGAACGTAAGACAGGAATTATTGGATACCCCTTGGCTAACTGGCGTGATAGAAAACTACACGGTAGCCGAAACAGCTTTGGAAGCTACGCGGCAAATGTGGACTAATACCATCTTGATCGTCAACGACTCTAGCGAAACAGGGCAGGCAAATCTGGAGCACATAGAACAAATAGACCAAAGATCCGAGCAACCTTTGAAAGTAGAATTGGTGAACGATTTGGCGGTCGGAGATATTAAAAAACGTTTGGGTAGTTATCCCGACCACGTGCCGATTTTGCTTTTGGGACAGCTTCTAGAAAACAATTTCAGCCAAACTTTTATCGATCCTGTTGAAGATACTCAAGTTTTGCGCGAGCGTATTCCCAATCCTATTTATATTGCAGACGAATCTCGCTTGGGTGAAGGAGTGGTGGGCGGTAAAATCTTTGATCGCCAATACCATATCAGACAGGCTGTGGAGTTAGCTCAAAAGATTCTGTCGGGAGAAAGACCTGATGAAGTCGGACCAATTATGACGGGCAAAAACCGTTGGATTTTTGACTATCGACAGCTTTTACATTACAACATCAAGTTAGATTTACTGCCCAAAGATAGCGAGATACTGTATATCGAGCCGCCTTTTCATGTCAAATATCGCACTTTAGTTTTAATCGTACTTTTAAGTCTGTTGTGCAGCATTCTAACTATTGTCCTACTAATCGGCAAAATTAGAAGAAGAGCGATCGCTAATCGAGTCTTGCAGGAAAACGAACAAAGATATCGAGACTTGGCAAGAGCGGGAGCTAACGTGTTTTGGGAACTGGATGAGAAATTGAGATATTCCTATATCTCTGGAGATATCAAAGATTTATGCGGTTTAAAGCCAGCCGCTATTTTAGGTCATTATCCTCCAGACTTGCATCGCCATAGCTCGAGACTGGACGTTGACTGGGAGCTATTTTATCAGCTAACTACAACCCAAAAGCCCTTTAAAAACTTTACCTTTAGTTTGAGAGATGAAAATGACGAGGTTAGAATTTTCAAAATTAATGGTATTCCGCTGTATGACGAAGACGGTAACTTTAAAGGATATCGAGGAGTAAAACAGGAAATTACGGCAGAACAAAATCTCTATAAAAAAATTGCCTACCAAGCTACCTATGACGACCTGACTGGATTGCTAAATCGCCGTGAATTTAACGAGAAATTAAAAAATTCAGTGCAAAAAGCGCAAAAATATACAACTGAGTCGGTTCTATGTTATCTAGATTTAGACCGCTTTAAGATTGTCAATGACACTGCAGGACACATAGTAGGCGATCGCCTGCTGTCGGAATTAGCTCAACTATTGCAAAGTATGATCCGCAAAGAAGATACTTTAGGCAGATTGGGGGGGGATGAATTTGGTCTGTTGTTAGAAGGATGCTCGATCTCAGAAGCAAAACAGGTATCCGAACAACTGATTAAAGCAATTACTAACTATCGTCTTAAGTGGGAAAATGTGGAGTTTGACGTGGGCGTGAGTATTGGCATGGTAGGGATTTCTGAATCTTCTGCTGATGCTGAAGAACTTTTAAGCCGTGCCGATCTAGCTTGCTATCAAGCCAAAAATTTGGGCAGAGGAAGAGTTTATGTTGCTGAAAACAATGACCGAGAACTCGACCTACAGCAAACTCAAATGGGTCATATCGCTAATGTGTCTCAAGCAATCAAGGAAAACCGTTTTTATTTAGTCAAGCAGTTAATTAAGCCCCTTAAAGGCGATGACAAGCAGCACCGACACTACGAACTGTTGCTACGTCTAAAAGATCGCTTAGGTAAAGTAATTAGCCCCGAACAATTTATACCCGTAGCAGAGCGTTATGGAGTAATTACGATTGTAGACCGCTGGGTCTTGCAAGCTACCCTAGACGCTTACGAAGAACATTTTGCGCACCAGCAAGCGTTAGTTTCGATTAATCTATCGGGGGCGAGCATCAACGATGAAAGATTTACTAATTTTGCGATCGATTTAATTGAAAAATCTGATGTTCCTGGTGACTGTCTGTGTTTTGAAATCACAGAAACTGCGGCTATTTCTCACATCAGTCACGCTCAAAAATTTATCAGCACTATGAAAAATTTGGGAGTCAAATTTGCCCTAGACGACTTTGGTAGTGGTGTTTCTTCCTTTGGCTATCTTAAAAGTCTTCCTGTTGACTATCTTAAAATTGACGGCAGTTTGATTAGGGCAATTATCAATGAAGACTACGATCGCGCGATTGTGAACTCAATCAATGAGATTGCTCACTTAATGGGAATCAAAACAATTGCCGAATTTGTCGAGAACGACCGCATACTCGAGCAATTAAATGATATTAGAATCGATTACGCTCAAGGCTACGTTACAGGAGAGCCGATTGCCATCATGACGCCAACCTAATGCGAGAATAAATAATCAAGTCTGATGCTAGGCTGTTATTACTCCAATCTAAAATTAGGTATCGGTAAAATTCCCTTTTTTTCCATCAAAATAATCGATGAGCGCGGTGCAACTTGATAGCTATTGGTATAAACTCTAGGAGCTTCAGTTAAGTCGTTAAAATCTTCAGGGGAAGGCAAAGAAGTATCTACGATTCTATGCCAATGATTTCCTAGCTCTAGCAGAGGCAACTGAAACTTCAACGGTTTCCAGTAAGCATTGAAAACAACGTATAAACGTTCTTCCATGGCAGGATAGGACAAAGAAAAAGCAATTGAGTGAGAGTTTTCTTTCCAGTCAGGCTTGTGCAATTTTATCCCATGCCAAGTTAGGTGAGGGCGATCGCTTTTACGGCTCACCTTGAGAAATCTTTCCTGACAAAAGATTTCTAATCCTTCGATAAAGTGAATTATTTTTTTAACAAAGCGGAGTAAGTCCTGGTTCTTTTCCACCAAGTCCCAGTCAAACCAACTTAATTCATTATCCTGACAGTAAGCGTTGTTGTTTCCGTTTTGCGTGTGCCGAATCTCATCTCCCATCAACAACATTGGTGTGCCTTGAGACAGAAATAAGATAGTCAGAAAATTCTTAATCTGTCGCGATCGCAACTGTTCGATTTCAGGATCGCTGGTTTCTCCTTCTTCACCGCAGTTCCAGCTAAAGTTATGATTGCCACCATCGCGATCGCCTTCTCCATTAGCCAGGTTATGTTTCTTGTTATAGGAGACAAGATCGTTGAGGGTAAAGCCGTCGTGGCAGGTAATAAAATTAACGCTGCGATTAATGTCGGTATCGAGTCGAGAATAAATATCGGGACTGGCTAAAATTCTGGCGGCGATCGTATCTGTCATGCCAGCATCGCTCTTAATAAAGCGGCGCACATCGTCTCTAAATGGTCCATTCCACTCAGAAAACCAGTCGGCTAGCTCGACAAATTGTCCTACACCATAGAGTCCCGCAGCATCCCAAGCTTCAGCAATTAATTTGGTTCCTGCCAGTACGGGATCGGATTCGATGATCGAAATAGTATCCATCATGCCTGTTTCGGGCTGAATTGGTTCGCCAAAGGTGTTTCTAGATAAGATAGTGGCAAGGTCAAAGCGAAAACCATCTACGTGCATTTCCGAAACCCAGTAGCGTAGAGAATCTAAGATCAGTCTACTAACTACGGGATGATTGCCTTTGAGAGTGTTACCGCAACCGCTATAGTTGGCATATTTGGATTGGTCTTCTTCTAAGATATAGTAGGTCTGATTATCTAAGCCGCGAAAAGAAATAGTCGGTCCTTTTTCATTACCCTCGGCGGTATGGTTGAAAACTACATCTAAAATTACTTCAATTCCCGCATGGTGTAAAGCTTTGACCATATCCCGAAACTCATCCAAAGCCCCAAGGCGATCGCGTCTAGAACTATAGCCTTTGTGGGGAGCAAAAAAATTAATCGTGCTGTAACCCCAATAATTTTTTAAGCCTGGGCGGACATCTTGGACGTCAAACTGATGGACTGGTAGTAATTCCACCGCAGTAATACCCAGATCTTGAAGGTAGGGAATTTTCTCAATTAAGCCAGCATAGGTGCCTCTTTTCGACTCCTCCACCCCTGAATTAGGGTTGCGGGTAAAACCTCCGACATGCATCTCGTAAATAACGCTTTTGGAGTAAGGAATACGCGGATGGCGATCGCCTTCCCAGTCGTAGGTAGTGGGATCGACTACCACTCCCTTTAATGCCGTAGCGCAATTATCTCCAGGAAAAGAGGCAGCAGTGCGATCGTATGTTTCTTCGCCGACGATTGCTCTAGCATAAGGATCTAACAGCACTTTTTGATTATCAAAACGCTGTCCTTGCTTGGGTATGAATTTGCCGTTGGCACGATAAGCATAGATTTGCCCCGCTTTTAAACCTGGAACAAAAACGTGCCAGTAGTAAAAAGTTTTGTTGATCTTGGGATCGAGCCTAATTGTTTCTGTCGGCTGCCGATCGTCAGGGCGATCAAACAGTAGTAATCGCATTGCTGTGGCATTTTCCGAAAAAATACAAAAATTTACTCCATGAGGATATACCGTCGCTCCCAAAGGAAAACTTTCGCCTGGCAATATTTCTAGCATTGAAGATCCAATAGAAAAATTTCTAATTTATTTTTTACCCATCCAAAACCAAGATCGAGTCACAGGTCGATAGTGCTTGATGTTGGCTTGAGACTCGATGACTCTTACGAGTTTATATTTTAATTGGCTAGCGACAAAAGAGTCGGTTGAAAAAATAAGGTTTAAGGTTTAATAAAGTATTGTTTGCCTGGAATCGTTCAAAATTAAAGGACTGCTTGTTACTTGGAAAATTACCAGGCGATCGCTTTTGTCTGAAATTCACCACAATTCACTTCAATTCTAAAAATTAGCTCATGACAGATTTATCAGATAAAGAAACGGTTTTAGCTAGCAATCAGGCTTTTTATGATGCCTTTAGCGATCGCGATCTCGGTCGTATGAGTAGTTTGTGGTGGCAGGGTTCGACTAGTCTATGCGTCCACCCAGGCGGTAGGGTAATCCTCGGCTGGGACGAAATCCGCGCCTCTTGGGAATCTATATTTAATAATACAAATTCGTTGGAAATAGATTTGGAGGTTATTAAAGTAGAAGTAGACCAAAGCCTGGCTTATGTGGTGGCTAGAGAATTTGTACTGCAATCGAGTCGTGGTAGAAAACTAAAAGCGGAATCAACTGCAACTAATATTTTTCAGAAAATGGCGCAAAAATGGTACATCGTCAGCCATCATGGTAGCCCGATTATTCGTTGAATATTTGGATTAATAATGCGATCGCTCTATAATTTTTGGATAAGCTAGCTGTTAAAATAGAGTAATGGTAACTACTGTTAATATTGGGACATTAATTGTTTCGACACAAGATGTTTGCTCGGGTCGCCCAACAATTGCTGGCAAGCGTTTTTCCGTAGAGCAAATAGCAGCTTTAACCAAAGAAGGTTTGAGTCCACAAAATATTAAAGATGAATACGATTTTTTGACCTTAGCAGAAATTCATGCAGCATTGGCTTATTACTATGCGAATTTGGAACAAATAGAAAACTATTTGGTAAAAGACCTCGAAGAATATCGGCAATTACCGTTTCAAAATCGAGACTAATATGATTCGCCTTTATATAGATGAGGATGCTAGTCGCAAATCTTTTGTAGAAGCTTTAAAAAAGAAGAAAATTGATGTATTGTCTACTCCAAATGCTCAGAATAGAGTATTATCTGATTTAGAGCAGCTTATCTGGGCGACAGCCAATAATCGTGTTATTTATACGTTTAATGTTGGTGATTATTGTCGATTGCACAAAATGTACATAGAAGCAGGAAAAGAGCATACTGGCATTATCGCTGTACCCAGACAAAGATATTCTGTAGGAGAGCAGGTAAAAGGCTTGCAGAAATTAAGCTCATCTTTTGATTCAGAACAAATTAAAAATCAGTTACTATTTTTGGGAACATACATATAGTTTGCTAAAGCGATCGCTTTTATTCAATAATATTTTTCTAAACTTTCTTTAGCAGTAGCGCGAACAATACGATTGCCATCTTGGGCTAATTTTTCAAGCGTATTTTTTGGTGTTTTTGAATTTTGTGTGATCGCATATCTTTCTGGCAATGACACACCATTGTGTGTTTTATTCAGACTGCTATAAAGCAAGATTATCGGTATACGGCAAACTACTTTTTTTTGACAGAGCGATTATCCTCATACTTTATACTTTGGTATTCACCATCATCACCAATAATGATAATTTCACCTTCATCAAACCAGTTGAGAACTTTTTTGCCTCCTCCGCAACCGCAGGATAAAGGTTATCTATCAATTTTAATTGCTCAGATGATGTTAGTTCACTCCAGCTCTCAGCATTGTAACTTGATGGTGGAACTTTAATGTTCAAGCCATAGCCTAGACCCAAATTGTCCAAAAGTCCAAAACCATGACAATAAAGGTCATAGCAAAAGGTCATAGCACTGCTCTATATATTTATTTGCGTCTGATGGTCTATCTATGACTTTCTGAAGAACGCGCCTCACAAACCATTCATAGTATTTGCCAATATCAATCTGCCTTGTGAGTATTTTTTCTGCTTTGTACAGTGAGGATAAAGTTTTATAGTTTAATGAAATTAGTTCTAAATACTCTTCAGGATCTAGTATTTCTTCAAGCTCTTTACTCGAGTATACCCACTGTTCAAATCTCGAAAGCTCATATTCTTGTGCGATCAATTTATAAACAGCTAATTGAAAATCAATCAATGTCTATATTTCCTAAAAGAGACAATTTGTTAGACAAAATTCGACCTATAGAGAATCTTATCTGATATATTTCTGGAGTTCAGTTTTTATAAAGTATTTTAAAAATAGACATATCATTTACTTGAGATATTTATGAGCGATTTTTATTTTTTAGCGATCGCTAAAATAATTTGTGCGCAAAAATAACTTTGAACTTGTCAATTATCCATTAATTTTCATGGCACAAATAAAAACCTGCAGACTAAGCAAAGTCAATCCACAGGCTCAAAAATGTTCAATGATTAATGTTTAATGTTCAATGATTTAAGCGTCATCCAAAGCAACGATACCAGGAAGAGTTTTGCCTTCAAGCAACTCTAAACTCGCACCACCACCAGTAGAGATGTGGCTCATTTTCTCGGCTACCCCGACTTTTTCTACCGCAGCCACGGAGTCACCACCACCAATAATCGTGACAGCGTCGGACTTGCCAGCTAGAGTATGAGCGATCGCTTCGGTACCAGCCGCAAACTTGTCAAATTCAAATACACCCATTGGACCATTCCAAATTACCGCGTTACAGTCAGCCAGTGCATCTTGAAATACTTTAATGGAGTCAGGACCAATATCCAATCCCATCCAACCGTCAGGAATGCTGTCGATACTTACAGTTTGGGAGTTGGCATCGGGGGCAAAGTTATCAGCTACGACGACATCAGTAGGCAACAGCAACTCAACGCCTTGCTCTTTGGCTTTGGCTTCTAAAGATTTAGCCAATTCTAGCTTATCTTCTTCAACCAAAGATTTACCCACGCTCAAACCGCGAGCCTTATAAAAAGTGAAGATCATACCGCCGCCAATAAGTAGCTTGTCGCACTTATCTAACAGAGTTTCGATGACGCCAATTTTACTCGAAACCTTGGAACCGCCAATGATTGCCGCTAGGGGACGTTTGGGGTTGTCTACTGCATCTTGAAGGTAGTCTAATTCTTTTTCGATTAGGTAGCCAGCAACGCTAGGA
>JBCDCO010000241.1:0-8262 GCA_039181635.1 Cyanobacteria bacterium P01_G01_bin.19
GATCGCCCTTTAGTAGAAGTTACTGCTTCTACCGATAATTCTCTCTCTCTAACTGTAGAAGTTCCTGCGGCTTCTCCCCCAGGCGTACCAGTTCCCGTCACCTATAAATGGGCTGGCGATCGCCGATTGCTAGAATCTGGTATGGTTTTACTAACCTGGGAAAATGAAAACGACCCCATTTCTTTTTGGATTCACGATCGCCGTATCGGTATGGGTGCAATAGATTTTCAGTCAGATATGGCGCAAGGATTACTAGCAAAATCTTCTCCAGCACAGCCTGGATTTGAGGTAATCGAAAGAACGGCTACTTTTCCTCCAGCCGATCTACAGCCAGGCAAATATCTGCTTAAAGCTACCTACTTAAACCCTATTACGGAAGAAACTAAGCCAATAGATATTTCGAGTGCGATCGCTATCGATCCCCAAGCAGCAGCAACTCCCGCACCCGAACTGGATCTGGCGACTCAATTGCGCCGTACCGCACCCAAAATGGCAGAAAGTATTCAAGGATTGGAACCCGTTTTTGCCCAAACTGCTAGAATCAATCAGTACGATGCCAAGCAAGACTATCTCCAACAGGTAGAATCAACCCTTTCCTATCGCCTCAGAAATCAGCAAGTCAGCCAGCAAAAACAGTCAGATTGGCTATATGCGATCGCTTTATCTAGAGTATTGCAGCAAGATGTCAACGGCGCGATCGAGTCTTTTAGTCAAATTACAGAACTAGAACCAGCTAATCCTTATGGATATGCCTATTTGGGATTTGTACATCTCTACGATTGGCAACCGAAGCTAGCGGATGCTGCCCTCGACTCCGCAACGGCGATCAATCCCAACATTCCCGAAGTAAAAACTCTTCAGAGGGCAGCAGCGGCAATGCAGGGAAAATTAATTAAAGCGTGGCAACTTTTTCAATCCAGTTAACTATTTATCGATGCAGAAAAGCAGTTTAAGAAAAGAAATATTACAACAGCGACAAGCACTGTCTGAAACAGAATGGCGAACCAAGAGTAATTTAATTTGCGATCGCCTTAAAACTTTACCTTTGTTTACACAATCTCAGACTATTTTTGCTTACTTTAGCTTTCGTCAAGAAGTGGAACTAGAATTTTTATTCAAGCTTAAGAAAAAGTGGGCATTTCCTCGCTGTGTTGGTAAAAATTTGGTTTGGCATTTATGGCAACCAGGAGAACCCCTAGTCGATGATAAATATGGTATTAAAACACCGTTAAAAACTGCTCCGATTGTATCGATATCATCAGCCGATTTAATCCTAGTGCCAGTTGTTGCTTGCGATCGCCGTAAATACCGCCTGGGTTATGGTGGAGGCTTTTATGATCGCCTTATGGCTAGTTCTTGTAACCTCAATATAAATCATATTGGTATTGCCTTTAGCTTTTCCTGCGTCGATCAAATCCCAACTGATTCTTGGGATATAAAATTGGACTTTGTTTGTACGGAGACAGAGCTTTTTTAATATCTATATTTAATTATTATTGTTAGTTACATAACTAACATTTTGCCAAATAATATTAAGCAAAAACGAAGATATATGAAGAGCAATAAATACTCGATAAGCATATTTACTCAGTGTCGTTTTTTAAACAAATAACTTCATTTAAGGTTTGTTAAGTAAATCGAGATAAGTATTTCAAAAAAATAATGCTTTTGTTAGTGTAATGACACAGGGCATTATCGATATTTTTAAACTTAAGCGCAATTAATTAAGTTAATTAGACAAGTTACTAACGGATAAAAGTTTCACTCAAATCTTATGCAACATTTTCATGACGAATGGATTCAAGAATGGTGTGATCGCAATGGTTGGACAGATCTAGTACGCGAACGTTACAACAGCTACTGGGCATTTCCTCCTAACTGCGTAATGCCAGAACCTATTCCGCAAAAAGTAATGAGACTAATTAAAAGTGAGAAAGGTCTCAGCAGCAGCGAACAGAGACTTATGGCTTTGACTGGAGTTGTTGGTATAGTTGGGTTAATATCCAGCTACTTTTGGATGTCTCCCATGCCGTTGATGTTAGCGTTTGGCTTTAGTGCGATCAGCTTTGCTAGCATGGAATGCGAAATTTAAGCTCGTAGAATCGATCCATTGCGAACTAAATCTTGCTTATTTTTGATTCAATCAAACTAGAAAGCTAGAGGTATTGCTAGGCTGCCTATAGCTTTTTGCAATTTCAATCTCCTTTTATCTTGCAGGATGAAATTTGGGATAGAGCATTGCCTTAACTGGCAGATTGCCAATAACGTCTTGCTCGATTATTGTCGCTACCTCACTAGGATGAACCTGGGAATACCAGTTACCAGGGGGTTCGACTAGCACCATTGCCCCACAGCCACATTGCCCCAAACAGGGAACGGCGATTAATTCTACATCAGAAGATAGCTGCTGTTTAAAGTTTGCTAAAACTTTTTTGGCGCCATATTTACAACAGCTACGTCCTCGACAGACGACAACTCTTTTGGATGAAGAACGCCCAATATCATCAATGGAAGGTAGCTGCATTTTAATTCGTTCTCATATCTGGGTCTAAAAATCATCGTAAATCAAGAGCTGTACTTGAACGTAAATGCGTGATAGAAGCAAATAGTCAACATCTGTAACAGTAATGTCATCCTTTTTATATTCTAATCTTGAAATACCTTAATTTTTGCTGCCAAATATTAACTTTTGGGACTTATTAGGTATATAAACTAAACGTGAATGCTAGCTTAATCAGTAATGAAATTAGGATTTTGATATAATCTTTCCAGTCTACGACATATATTTCTTCTAAATCCAATTCATAACTTAATTTAACTCAATATAAGGAAGTAGCAAGTGGTTACAATTTCTCATCAATCTCACTCTACAGTTCACGAACATAATCACCATCACGAATCAGAACATAACAAAAGCGATCGCGTAGCGGTATTGCTAATGGGTTATGGAGAAGTAGAAAGCTATGAAGATTTTGCCAAATATAACGAACAGGCATTGAATCTTCTCACGGCTAAATTTGCTCCCGTGCCTACCTGGATTTATCCTGCGATCGCTAAACTACTAGCCATCTTCGATCTTCATGAATGGAGTCACCAGCACGATAATTTTATCTCTCCTCACAACGCTATTTTTGAAGAACAAAGAGCGGGTATCGAAAAAGAGCTTCAGGCAACCTGGGGAGAGAAGGTTAAAGTTTTCAAGGCATTCAACTTTTGCGCACCCCATTTACCCGAACAGGTACTAGAGGAAATTAGAAACCAAGGATTTGATAAAATCTTGATTTATCCCTTGCTAGTGGTTGATTCTATCTTTACCAGCGGTATTGCAGTCGAACAAGTTAACAAAGCTTTAGCCAATCAAGCAGACGACGACTCCCACTGGCTAAAGAGTTCTCGCTACATCCCTTCTTTCTTCAATAAGCCAGACTATGTCAAACTACTGGCAAATATGGTGGAAGAAAAAATTGAGGCAGAATTGGCGCAGGGACATCTAGCGTCTCAAATCGGTATCATTCTAATGAATCATGGCTGTCCTCACAAAGCTAAAGGATTCACTTCTGGGATTGATGAGAGCCAGGCTTTGTACGAATTAGTCAGAGAAGAATTAATCGCGAAGTATCCCTTGATTTCTGTTGGCTGGCTCAATCACGATACTCCACTAATCGAATGGACGCAGCCTAATGTCAAGCTTGCGGCACAAAATCTGATGGAACTGGGTGCAACTTCTGTAATTATGATGCCCATCGGCTTTGCAACAGAAAACCACGAAACTCTCTTGGATGTAGATCATATAATTCATCACCTACAGCACAAGCATAAAGATGTGACCTTCATTCGGATGCCCTGCGTAAACTCCCATCCTCAGTTTATGCACATGGCAGCAGAGTGGGCAAATCCTCAGATTAAAGCTTTGTTAGAAGATTCAGGAATGGCGGTCAATCCTCAGCTAGCTAAAGAGCAAGCACATCACCATCACCACCATCATCATTAAGCATTGAGCATTGAGCATTGAGCATTGAGCATTTATCATTTATCATTTATCGATCATTGTTCAATAGACCTGTCTTAAAAATAGACGCTTTAACAATGTAAATTCGTTGAATTCTCTATTTTCATTTCTGGGTTGTGAACGATAGTTCATGGCATCTCTTGCATGAATAGCAGATTAATTGCTTTTCACCAAACTATGCGGCGCAAGCCCTTTCCCCTTTCCCCTCTAAGAAAGATAGTTAATAATGATTCGTGCAAGAAGTCTAATGGTAAATGATAAATGTTCATTGAAAAGAGCGATCGCTCACTATATATTTAATGTTTGTTAACAAACTTGTTAAGCAGTATTGCAACTTTTAGCGAATAAGGCGATCGGCTGAAAATACGGCAGAACAACATGATACTATCCATTTCTAGGCGGACAAAAAGGTTAAGTGAACCTCCTAGATAGATGAGTCACTTTTGTCCTCAACATCAAAAAAGATTTATTAAAGATATAGGAGAAAAACTTTGGGATTAAAGGTAGCCGTTGTCGGTTCTGGACCAGCAGGGTCATCAGCAGCAGAAGTTTTAGCCAAAGCAGGTATTGAAACTTATTTATTTGAACGCAAGCTAGATAATGCCAAGCCTTGCGGTGGTGCAATTCCTTTGTGCATGGTGGATGAATTTGATTTACCGCAAAAAATCATTGATCGCCAAGTCAAAAAGATGAAGATGATTTCTCCATCTAATAGGGAAGTGAACATTGGTTCCACTCTAAAAAATGGGGAATACATTGGGATGTGTCGTCGCGAAGTTTTGGATGGCTTCTTGCGCAACCGTGCAGCAGAGTTGGGCGCAAATCTAATCAACGGTACTGTCTATCAACTAGACATTCCCGATAGCGATAGAGAACCTTATACGCTGCACTATGCCGATCATTCTACTGGTGCTATCAAGGGAGAAATGAAAACTCTCAAGGTAGATCTAGTGATTGGCGCTGATGGTGCCAACTCCAGAATTGCCAAGGCTATTGATGCTGGCGACTACAACTATGCGATCGCTTTCCAAGAGCGTATTCGTTTGCCAGAAGACAAAATGGCATATTACGAAGATCTAGCGGAAATGTATGTTGGTGATGATGTTTCTACCGACTTCTACGCTTGGGTATTCCCCAAATTCGATCACGTAGCAGTGGGTACGGGAACAATGAAAGCTAACCAAGCTGACATTAAGAAATTACAGGCTGGTATTCGCAAGCGTGCTGCCAAGCGTTTAGAAGGTGGTAAAATCATCAAGGTTGAAGCGCACCCCATCCCCGAACATCCCCGTCCACGCCCCATTCGTGGCAGAGTTGTCTTAGTCGGTGATGCTCTTGGAACTGTAACCAAATCTTCTGGTGAAGGTATTTACTTTGCAGCTAAGTCTGGTCGTATGTGTGCTGAGAAGATCGTTGAAGCTTCTCAAAATGGTCTAAAAGTTCCTACAGAAAGAGACCTCAAAGACTTTATGAAGCGTTGGAACAAAGAATACGGCGCAACCTATCTCGTGTTAGATATTCTCCAAAGAGTCTTCTATCGCAGTGACGCTACTCGCGAAGCATTTGTGGAAATGTGCGACGATATCGACGTACAAAAAATGACTTTTGATAGCTATCTTTACAAAACTGTAGTTCCTGCTAATCCTTTGACTCAAATGAAGGTGACTGCAAAAACTATTGGTAGTTTGCTTAGAGGTAATGCTTTAGCACCCTAGCGCACCTTGGTTTGAGTAATAAGTAATAAGTTTTTGCTTGTTATTGTTGTTAGCTTGCAATCCATACAGCATCAGAGTTTATAATCTGATGCTTTTTTATATCTCTAAAATGTTTTGATATACTCAGTCTTACCAAAAAAAGGCAGGCGATTGAATAAGGCAAAATTTTATCGTTAGTTTTTTGTAGTAGGCAAATCTAGTCGAAGGATATTGACTATTTGCTCGATATGGCGATCATATTGATTATCTATGCGATCGCTATAGTCAAAAAACAGATTAAGATTGCCTATAATTGCCAAAAATAAACAAAAGCCAGCAATGATGTTTGAAACTGAGGATGGTTGAATTTTTTGCGGGCGAAACAACAAAGGTTTGGTAAGATTCCCCATAAAACGGCGATTATTGGCAATGGCTTCGTAGATTTTATTGCCCAATCTCATTAGAGGCTTGATTCTCAAAACTGGTTCTAGCCAAAACAAAACAGGTGAAATACCGACCACGTAAGCAATACCATACCACTTGAAATATCTCTTGCCGCGATCGCTTTCGATTACCCAAGAATTGTATTTCTCCATGTCTGCATAAACGCTAGGATTCCCTTGCGCTTCTAGTAATGGAACATTGGGCAGAATTAGAAATGTTCTGAGGAGATAGACTACTTTTTTACAAAAGCCGCAGTCTTTATCATAATTAATTCTTAACCCCTCTATCTCTTTGCTATAGACTTGTCTAGCTAATACATCCCAAATCAGGCTAGGAATAAAAGCCAGCCAAGCAACAGAGAGAATTGCCATCGACAAGAATTCGCCAAAAAAGAATTGAGCCAAAATTAGATAGGCGATCGCGACTATTCTCAACCCGTGATTGTGCCAGAGTAGAAAAATTAGTCCTATGACCAAAACATTTAACCAGAAATTGATGCTCATTTCGCTGTCTGCAAACAGCTGTCTGCAAAATAACAAATGTAAAGTGCATACCTGAGTTATGAAACCAACCGTTCCTGCGGAAAGAACTCGTTGAGGAGGAATATTGCTCGACGTACTCAAAGCGAGATCGCAGCTATAGCTACCACCAAGTGGGAGGAAAATTGCCCAAAAAGCTATCAGGCGCAGACAGCTATCGCTAAAAACAGCTAAATCTGGGTTGCGATTTTGCAAAGATAGCAGCACGATCCAACATAAAATGGTTGCCAGCTTAGTACGATAGCCGATTAGTAATAAGCCAGCAGCTATAAACGCTCCAATAAAAATTAGTTGCTGCCCTAAAACAGAACCCGTAATTAAATTTATCGACCAGTATTCGGGAGGAATAATACGATCTATCAGTTCGGTGCGCGGTAAAATCCCCAAATCACTATAGCTAGTCGCAATTTGAGTAAATTTTGTCGCGAGATTGAAGATTATGGTTAGTGCCAAGCCGATTCTAAAGATGGCAAGCGATCGCAAGTCCAATTTCCAGGATGATGATAGTTGTTGCTCGCTTATTTGAGTCATGTTGCGGTTTTACTCGCTGGTTTGAATTACTATTTACCCTTTAACAGCAAAGTTTAAATATCACTATAAATGAAAAAATAATGGTATTAAAGTAAACCAATTCTCCAGGCTCATATAGACACATATACTACTTAAGAAAGATATCAAAAAGTTAGTTTATAAATCAGTAGAGGGATTTATATATGTCTAAAAAAAGAGAATATGTTTTATATTCGATCGTTTAATCAAGGAGCGATCTTTGCAGTACAGGTTTTTGGAATATGACAAAATATCAATTATTAATTAGTAAAAGCTCTATATTATTATTAGCTCTAGGAACAATATTTGCTGGAGTGGAAGCTCAAGAATTACGGGCACAAGAAGCCGATGGCAATACTAGTATTGAAGAAATAGCCGAACAAGAGAACACTACTATTGGTGAAGAAGTCACTGTTAGAGGTGAAGCAGAAGAAGTGGAAACAGGCATTTCTTTTATGATTGAAGAAGAAGGCTTGTTTCAAGAAGATGAGGTTTTAGTAATCAATGTTTCCGAGCAAATTGTTCCAGAAGGAGCAGAAGATCTCAGACTACAAGTGACGGGAGAATTGGGTTCTCTAGTCATAGCTGATGTTGAGCGCGACTATGGTTTGGATTTAGATCCAGAGCTGTATGCTGAGTATGAAAGTCAGCCCGTTATCTTCGCTACTTACATGGTAGAAGCACCAGAGTTGGAAGAAGTTTCTGAAAATCCCGACACTTTTTACGGACAAGAAATTGCCCTAGAAGGAGAGATAGATGAAATCAGAAATGAATATGCTTTCACTCTTAAAGAAGAGCAGTTCATCGGTGGTGACGAGCTGCTAATTATCAACGCCAGCGGCGAACCAATTCCCGCTACTGACGAAACAGTTGTAGTTACTGGCATAGTTCGCCCATTTATTTTGGCAGAATTTGAAACAGACTACGATTTGACTTGGGATTTAGACGTTCAAGAAGAAATAGAAGCAGAATATACCGACAAACCAGTCTTAGTCGTAGATAGCATCTATCCTTCTGCTGAAGATGA
>JBCDCO010000242.1:0-8255 GCA_039181635.1 Cyanobacteria bacterium P01_G01_bin.19
AAAACAAAGAGTAAATATTGCCCGTGCTTTAGCAGTAGATTATCCAATTTTCCTATTGGATGAACCAACTTCTGCCTTAGATGCCAAAAATCGCCAGGTTGTAGTTGAATTATTGACCGAGAAAAAACAACAGGGATGCGCTTTGATTGGTATTTTTCACGATCGCGAAGTGAGAGACAAACTATGTACGCAAGAGTTAATGTTTGAAGCTAATTGACAAGAGCGAAAAAAGCGAGGAAAATTTCAATCCTCTTCTTTTAAGGAGAGGTAGCTGTCCATTGTCCATTGTTAATTGTCAATTGTTGAACAAACAGTTTGATACATTACCGAACACTGATATTTAAGCTGCTGTTCGCATTGTTCTAACAGTTCTAAAACTTTAATCGCTCCTAATTCTTTTAGTTTTGGTTCGATGAGGAAATATTTTTCTAAGTATTCTAAATAATAGGTTTCATGTTCTTGATGAGTTAGATCGGGGTTGACTCGCACCACAAAATCATAATCTTCGATAGTTTTATTTTTGCCGTTACAATTCCCCTCAGTTAGATCCACGCGATAGTCTTGGTATTCCAAAAAGCAATGTATTTGAGGAATAAAGCTCAAGCCATAGGGTTCAACAATCGCATTTACCCCCGTTATGATCGCATCATTGAGTCGATAGAAACCCAGATTTTTGTAGATCTCTAAATCTAATTCTTCAGCCAAGCGAGAAATAATACCATGTTTGTTGGTGCAGGTTGCTTTTTTCTCGGCAAAGATAATCCAAGAATCATCATTACTAGAATTAGAACCGTAGGGAAGATTTTTAACCCAATAACAAGCTTGATGAAAAGTAGTCAGATCGAGTTGATGAAATTGCTGGGAAACGATACCAGCAGAATCAATTGTGGGATTTGGTAAAACTTCAATAGGATTCATAGACTAAAAAGTTGCAAGACATGAGTTATACCTGTCAGAATAATTGACATGAAAAATTCTACCTCTACTGTAAATACTAACTGTTGTTCTATTTTCTCAAGAGCGATCGCACCAGAACAAGCACAAGAGATAGCTGCTATCTTCAAGGTATTGGGCGAACCAGCTAGATTGCAGTTGCTTAGTTTCATCGCTTCACAACCCAAACAAGAAGCTTGTGGTTGCGATTTGATCGAACCATTGGGTTTATCTCAACCTACTGTCAGCCACCATCTCAAGATTCTATATCAGGCTGGCTTGCTAAACAAAGAGAGAAGAGGTAACTGGATTTATTATCTGATTAATAAAGAGAAGTTCGCCATGTTACAAGAAGTTTTGACAATTGATAATTGACCGACGGTTGACTTTAATTACTAATTACAACATTTACTAGAATTAGATGCCGTTAAATCTGGTCTAACATTTTCGCCAAAACTAGCACTATTCTCTAGTACAGTGTAGATTTCCCAAGGTGCGCTATCGGGATCTGCCACCCAAAATTTATCTTGTTTAGCATAGCAGCAAGTATTATTTTTTTGCGCTTGGGGATTCATTTCCTGAGTTGCTAATTTTGTTTCCCAACGTTCGACTTCTGCTGTATCTTCTACTTCTACTCCCAAGTGATTAATAGTTCCTCCAGGTTCGGAGTTTTCCATCAGCACCAGTTTTAAAGGAGGTTCGGCGATCGCAAAATTGGCATAGCCTGCTTTCACTTTTGCTGGTTCGACTCCAAATAGCTTGCTGTAAAAGGCGATCGACTCTTCGAGATTGCTGACATTTAAAGCTAGCTGTAAGCGTGACATAAAATACTCTCCATTATATCGATCGTTATCTATATTGACTACTATCGATATAGTAGAAAAAATATTGATGCCTGTCAATTTGGTTCTGTTACAAAAAATTCAACTAAATTTTCGACCCTAAAGTTTAATAAAAACTGCTTCAATTCTTAAACTTTTCTTGGGGAGGCAGTGATATTTTTATCTTATCAAGGCTAAATGTAAATTAATAATCTAAATCAAATACTAGCTTGAATGACTGAAGCAGCGATAGTTTTAGATAACGTAGGGGTAACTTATCCCAATGGTCTAGTGGCAATAGAAGGAATTTCTCTGAAACTAGCGAGGGGTAAATTTTCAGTGCTTTTAGGTTCGTCAGGAGCAGGAAAATCCACCTTATTACGTTGTCTTAACCATTTAATTAAACCTACTACGGGGAATATTTTAATAGATGGTTTAGGCGATCTAAACCAGCCACGAGTCCTAAGAGAACATCGCAAACGCACGGGAATTATTTTCCAACAACACCAGTTAATTGAGAGAAATACCGCTTTGCAAAATGTTCTTATGGGGCGCTTGGCTTATCATGAAACTTTTCGTAGTTTGTTTCCCCTACCTAAAAAAGATCGCTACATAGCTTTAGATTGTCTAGATCGAGTTGGATTGTTGGATAAAGCTTTGACACCAGTAAAGGCTCTAAGTGGAGGGCAACAACAAAGGATTGGGATTGCTAGAGCTTTAGCTCAACAACCAAAATTTATTTTGGCAGACGAGCCTGTAGCTAGTTTAGATCCTGCAAGTTCTCAAAAAGTTCTGTCTTTCCTGCGCCAAATTTGTAGCGAAGATGGACTGGGATTATTGGTTAGTTTGCATCAGGTAGAGCTGGCACTAGAATATGCAGACCGTATTATTGGCATGGCTCAAGGAAAAATCGTCTTTGATGGTAATCCCCAACAGTTGAAATCCTCTGGAGTCGAGCAGATTTACCAAAGTAATTCTTTGGTAGCAACTACTTAATTTTATTTATCAATCAATTTCCTATAAATAGCTTTGAGGAGCAAAACAATTATGACTTTAAGTATTAAAAAAAGTTTTAGTGTGATCGCTTTGACAGGATTACTGGCTTTAGCAGGCTGTAGCGGTCAGTCTGTAAGCCAATCTGAAGAGGGAACAAAAGCTAATTCTAAATCGGCTAACACGGACCCTAGCAAGTTGGTAGTGGCACTATTGCCCGACGAATCAGCCAGTACTGTGATTCAAAATAATAAAAGTTTAGAAGCCTATTTAGAATCGGAATTGGATAAGGATGTCGAATTGTTTGTTAGTACCGATTATTCTTCAATGATTGAAGCTGCCAGTAAAGGTCGTCTGGACTTAGCTTATTTTGGTCCTCTATCTTATGTCTTGGCAAAAACCAAGAGTGAGATTGAAGCTTTCGCTGCTATGAATAAAGATGGTTCGACTACTTATAAATCAGTATTAATTGGAAATAAAGAAGCAGGAATCGATAGTTTCGACGATATAGAAGGTAAAACAATGGCTTATGGCGATCAAGCTTCTACTTCCAGTCATTTAATTCCCAAGTCAATTTTGGTTGAAAATGGCTTGAAAGCGGAAGAAAACTACGAAGAAGTTTTCTTAGGTGCACATGATGCGGTTGCAGTGGCTGTAGAAAAAGGTAATGCTCAAGCAGGAGGCTTAAGCCAACCAATCTTTGAATCTTTGGTGGAAAAAGGCACAATCGATCCTAATAAAGTTAATGTGATTACCGAATCCAAGCCTTTTCCTCAGTATCCTTGGACGATGCGTTCTGATCTTAACCCAGAACTAAAAACTAAAATTGCCCAAGCTTTTACAGAACTAGAAGATCCAGAAGTGCTTAAGCCCTTTAAGGCTCAAGGATTTGATTCTATTCAAGATGAAGATTACAACGTTGTCAGAGAGTTGGGTGAAATGCTCGATTTAGATTTTGCTGAGTTGAGTAAATAGCACCAAATTATCAATAGAGTAGATAATTTCTACCTTACTTATGAATTAATTGTCCGCAAAACTTGGATATGACAAATTCTCGTACTGAATACGATGGACTACTGAGACGGCAGCAAAGAATCTGGTTAGCTTTATTGGGCAAGGTGGCTATAATCTTGGCAATTGTATTCATTAGCTTTTTTTTAGTTGAATTGCTAGATTATCAGCGAATTTCCGAAGGTATACCCGACTTTTTTGGTATGTTCGCCGAAATGCTTCCTCCAGATTTTAGTCGTGCTCCCGAATGGATTGAACCTTTAATTGATACTATCGCTATGAGTATTGCGGGAACAGCACTGGCGATCGCTCTGTCCCTCCCCCTTGCTTTTTTAGCAGCAAAAAATACCACTCCTCATATTGTCGTTTTTTGGTTTGCCAGAATGACATTAAATATTACGAGAGCTATACCCGAACTCATTCTAGGAATTATCTTAGTAGCAGCTGTGGGATTTGGCACGTTGCCAGGAGTCTTGGCTTTGGGACTGCATTCAGTAGGTATGTTGGGGAAGTTTTTTGCCGAGGCGATCGAGCACACCGACGAAGCACCTATTGAAGCAGCCAGGGCAGTAGGTGCAAACGAAATGCAAACTATTTGGCACAGTATCTTACCTCAAGTATTTCCCCAAATGGCAGATGTCAGCTTTTATCGCTGGGAATATAACTTCCGTGCCTCAATGGTTTTAGGTGCTGTAGGTGCAGGAGGAATTGGTTTTGAAATTATCGGAGCTTTGCGATTACTGAAGTACGAAGAAGTTTCAGCACTGCTGATTGTAGTTTTAGTCATGGTGACGCTAGTGGATGGCTTGAGTAATTATCTACGTCAAAAATTTATCTAAAAATGAAGCCAAAAGTTGTTATTACCCATTGGGTACATCCAGAAATTATCGAATTGTTGGGCAATAGTACTACGGTAATTGCCAACCAAACAAAAGAGACTCTACCCCGCGAGGAAATCATTGAACTAACCAAGGATGCACGAGCATTAATGGTATTTATGCCCGACTGTATCGATCGCGAATTTTTAGCAGCTTGTCCCGATCTAAAAGTAATTGCAGGGGCATTACGAGGCTACGATAACTTTGATGTGGCAGCCTGTACCGAGAAAAATATCTGGTTTACTATCGTTCCTCAATTATTAGCAGCACCCACAGCAGAATTAACAGTAGGATTATTAATCAATCTCGCCCGTCGAATGTTAGAAGGAGACGATCTGATTCGTAGCGGAAAGTTTCAGGGTTGGCAACCTCAATTATATAGCACGGGATTGCAGGGTCAGACTTTAGGGATTGTAGGTATGGGTCAATTGGGGAAAGCTTTGGCTCAACGTTTAACTGGCTTTGAGATGAAGCTGATTTACTGCGATCCAATCCCCTTAAAATCTGAATTAGAAACTACTTGGCAAATCAAAAGAGTTAGTTGGGAATCTTTACTCAAACAAAGTAAATATTTAGTTCTCAATGTACCTCTACAACCTGAGACATTTCATCTAATTAACTCTGATACAATTGCCCGAATGCAGCCTGACAGCTATCTAATCAATCCCTGTCGGGGTTCGGTAGTCGATGAAGCAGCAGTAGCTCAAGCTATTCAATCTGGACATTTAGCAGGATATGGTGCTGATGTGTTTGAAATGGAAGATTGGGCGAGAACAGATCGTCCACAAACTATATCTCAAGAGTTATTAAACGATCGTGTTTCTACCTTTTTTACCCCTCATTTGGGTTCGGCAGTAGATGAGGTACGTTATGAAATTGCCCAACAAGCTGCCCTAAATATTCTACAAGTCCTTGAAGGTCAAGTTCCCAAAGGTAAGGTTAATGAATTAGATCGGTTAAATTAAAATTTATTCTGACACTATTACTAACTAAAAATTTCCATGAATTTGGAATGGCTCAAAACCTTTGTTTCAATCTCCCAAACTAAAAGCTTTCGTGCTACTGCCAAAAAGTTAGGCATATCACAACCGACAGTTTCCCAACATATCAAACATCTGGAAACTATTTTTAATTCTCAACTTTTAATCAGACATCACAACGGTAGCGAACTTACTCCTGCTGCTTATAAATTGCTTCCCTATGCCCAAAATTTACTCGATCTTTGGGGAAAAGCACAAGTTTCTCTTCATTGGCAAAAGTTAGTTATCGGTGCTAGTTCTAACATTGGAATTTATCTTTTGCCGACTTATATTAAAAACTATCAAACACAATATCCAGATAGCTGTCCCGTCGAACTAAAGATCGCCGATAATCTGAAAATAATCAAACAGTTAGAAATGGGTCAGATCGATCTCGCACTAACAGAATGGTGGGATAATCGTTCTGGTTTTGCCAGTCAACTTTGGCGTAGTGAAAAATTAGTAGTAATTACTTCACCCAATCATCAGTGGCGAAATCTTACTTCTACTAATATCGAATCATTATTTGGCGTGCCGATTTTAGGAGGAGAGAAAGGTACTGGTACGGGAACACTACTCAAAAAACATTTAGGAGATCGCGCAAAGCAACTTAAAATTGCCATGCAGTTGGGTAGCACCGAAGCAGTTAAAAGAGCCGTTCAAGCGGATTTAGGAATTTCAATTGTACTATCTGGTTCTGTTACGTACGAAGTACAAACAGGCAAATTAATTAGTATTCCTCTACTGTGCGATAGTCAATCTCTCAACAAAAATTTGTTTGTAATTTGGCGCAATACTCTATCTGAAGCCAATCCAATTCAACAATTTCAAGAAATACTATTTACATCAGAATTTTACTAGAATCGCTCATAACGAGTTACTTCTTTGCCTCGAATGTAAACAGAGTTAATAGCAGAAGCATAAGTATCGTCAGCTTCAATCAACAAAAAATCCGCATCCAATCCATAGTCTATACTTCCTTTTGTATTACCTATACCCGCAGCTTTGGCTGGATATGTAGAAACCAATTTCCAAGCTTGCTCGAAATCCATAATTCCCATTTGCACTAACTTAAATGGTGCGTGAAATAATGAAGGATAGTGATAGTCGGAACAAAGGCAATCCACTACTCCTGCTTTAGCTGCTGCTTCAACGCTCATCCAACCTACATGAGAACCACCTCTGATTAAGTTGGGCGCACCCATCAACACCGACGCACTATAGTCTCTAGATTGAGCAGCTAGTTCGATAGTGGCAGGAAATTCCGCAATAGAAATCCCTCGTTTGGCACTTAGTTCTACTTTTGCTTCTGTATCGTCGTCATGAGAAGCGATCGCAATCTTGTGCTTGTGCGCCAGGGTAACTAATTCTTCTATTTGTTTTAATCCTTCAGCTTTATTCGCGATCGCAGTTTCAATTAACTCTTTTAATTCTGCATCGCTCATCTTATGTCGGCGACGCAGAGAATTAAGATGGCGGTTTAGTTTGTAGTCATCACCTGCGGGTGGAAGATGATCGTTCAACGATAGTAATTGAACTTTGCCTTGTTTCAACCAGTCGCACAATTCATCATATTTATCTGTATTAGCTTGTTCGTGACGGATATGAATTCTACTGTCGGTTTTTAAACTTTCCTTTCCTTCTCCCAAAACAAAATCTATAATTCCCCTTGCAGTATCCCGACTCCGCAATCCAGGTTCGTAGGAATCGGTAATTGAATAGAAAAAGGTGGTAATTCCTGCTGCAATTAAATTGCGATCGTTTTCCAAGATTGCCATATCCAAAGGAAAACGAACTCCAGGGCGTGGTGCGATCGCTCTTTCAAAAGAATCTCCGTGTATATCCACTATTCCAGGTAACATCAACAATCCTTTAGCCACTACTGTGGAGATTTTTTGACTACAGGTATGGTCTATCGATAAGAACTTACCATTTTCAATAACTACACAAGCATCCTTTACCCATCCCGTAGGAGTTAAAACATCTGCCCCTTCAACTGCAAACTTCTTCATCACGTCTTTTGATAAATACTTTGAGTAGTTTAAAGCTAGAGAATAGGATTAAGTTTAACCTTAAGTTATCTTGTCATTAAGTTTAGTGAGCTAAGGTCTAGTATGAAATCTGAGATAGATTTGTAAAATGCTCATCACAAAGATCTGACACAAACAACTTATCTTAATAAATCAGCAAAAAATATTGAGTTTAAAACTACCGCCAATAGTAAAGTATTTTAAATTTTGAAGTGTTAACTGAATCAGATAATCCTAGACTGCAAAAACCCAGTTTAAAAGAGCTAGCAATAGTGTTTTTTCGTTTGGGTGCGATCGCCTTTGGTGGTCCTGCTGCTCACGTGGCAATGATGGATGATGAAATAGTCAAGCGACGGCAATGGATGAGACGGGAAGACTTATTAGATTTAATGGGAGTAACTAATTTACTTCCTGGTCCTAACTCCACTGAGGTAACCATTCACTCCCCCCTCTGAAAAATGGGCATAGAAATAACCCCACCGCAAAACAAGAGGTGTAAAAAAGTACTGAGACAATCGTTAAATTAAGCCGTCACTGGAAATTTGGGAGGGCTTAATCCTTGACGAGCTA
>JBCDCO010000243.1:0-8247 GCA_039181635.1 Cyanobacteria bacterium P01_G01_bin.19
CAATTCCTTAAATATTATGTCTTTTTACACTCCAGATAATGATCGTCTCAATGATGTAATTCGCATTACTCGCTGGGAAGATTTTAAGTATATCGTTCAGTCTACTAAAGATATTGCTGCTGAGGTCAGAAAGGATAACCGCAGAAAGCATCGGGAGTTTTCTACCTGTTTGATGATTACACCTATTAAGGGGATTCTCGACCCTATTTCTCGGATGTTCAACTATCGTTGTTCCGATGATTCTCTGTTTTATTTAATCTCTCAAGCGGTTTGTAAAATAGGTACTCTGGTTAGAGAACTACGAGAATATAGAGAGCTAAAATATGTCGGTAGACTAGAAGAAATTTATTCAATTCTGGTTAGCTTTATCGGCAAACATCAAGGAATCCAACTTGAGTTGTTTGATTCCCAAAAGTACTTCGATCCCAACGGGGCAAAGCGCAAACTACCTTGTTTTGTGCGCTGGTACAACGGAATTTTGAGAGAGATTAGTCTTCACTTTCGAGACAAGTCGAAGAAGGTGGATTTCTCTAATCCCTATAAAAACTGCGGTAAGATTCCCCATACTCAACTAAGCATACCCTTTGGTAGAGCTAACATCGAAGCTGCCAAGAAGCGTTATCTGGCTGCTTACTTTGATGTCGTCCCAGAAGTAGAAGAATCGGAAGTGATGGTAAGCCCTGCCCCTAAAGTTGATAGAAGCTCTGATGTAGAAGATTTTGGTAAGTTAGGACTGAGAACCCTACGTCAAGTAGCTCGATTCTTGGGAGTGGCGCAGAAGGTTAACGGCAAAGACCGCTCGAAGGCTAGTTTTATTGAAGAATTAGAAGGTCTGCTGAAAACTAATCGAGACGGGGTTTTGTCGGCAATAGCAGCAGTCTAGTTGATAGATATCAGGAAGCCTTAGCTTTATAAGGGCTTCGATATCGCCCTCGATACTTAAGCGCATTCTGCTTACTTGTTATCTCTGCAATCGCTATCCTTTGTTCTAGGTACTTCATCTGACAGCCTAACATTTTGCTGATATCTAAAGCATTGAACTTGGTCAGGCAGAAAGTCTGATAGTCGATGTAACCTACTCTGTGGGCTACTGCGAGCAAGCTACGGACTTCTCCTGCCGAACCCTTGGCTATGGAGAGGAAGTGCAGGTATTGCTTCTGAGAGCGTCTTTCAAAGCCCTCGCTGATGTTGGCTGATACGGATACTGATGCCCGTCTGAGTTGGTCAACCAGAGAGCGATCGCGGGATAGTTCTTCAGATTGGCTGGTGATTTGATAGATCTTCTCGGCTAGAGCGATCGCCTCTTGCCACATCTGTAAGTCTTCAAAAGTCTTGGTTTTTCTGGTTTTATCTTTCGCCATCATATCCTCGGTATATCAAACAAATGTTTAATGCTCCATAACACCTGTACTGTTATTAAGGTTTTGTACGGGTATGACAATTAATAATTCTTCTAATCCAGAGATTTATGTGGCGGATTTGGCTGCTTATAACGCTGGAAAGTTGAGGGGTGAATGGATAGATGCGAATCAGGATGCGGACGATATCCAAGTTGAAATTGACGAGATGTTGAGTAATTCGCCCCAACTTGTAGCTGAGGATTGGGCGATACACGATTACGAACAATTCTACGGTGCGGGAAGTTATTTGGGCGAACATCCCAGCTTGGAGGATGTGGCAACAGCAGCCGAGTTGATTTCTGAAAAGGGCGAATTGGCTGGATTAGTTATTGCTCACTTCTGCGGTGATTTGAATGAAGCGAAAAATGTTTTAGAGGATAGTTATTCGGGTGAATATGATTCTCTGGCTGACTATGCGGAAGAGCTATCAGAAGAAAGCGTTGGGAATATTCCCGATAACATTGCTCGCTACATTGATTACGAAGGTATGGGCAGAGATATGGAGCTTGGTGGTGATGTGTTCACCCTGACCACTAATGATGGCAAAGTTCATATTTTTTGGAATCACTAGTTTCTAATTACATTCTCGATTACTAAAGGGTTTCGCTACATTTAGACCCTTTTATTGACACACTACGAGGTTTTAAAAGTCATGGAAGATATGATGTTTGGTTTGGTTTTATTTGTTGTTTACTATATTTTTTTGGTTTGGCTGTATGCTCCTGCTGTGGAAAGTAGTGAGGGTGCATGGGAAGTTAACGAAAGTGGTGAGATTGTTCATCACAATGAGATTTTGACAGTACCTACTGTTAAACCCATCGAACAGCAATTGAAAGATGTTCTTTGGTCATCGGATGAAGAGGTTACGGAAACAGTTACGGAGGTTGAGCATCAGCCCACAGTTGAGGAATTATTGGACGGAGTTGAGATCGATAAGATTACTCTCAGAAAGGCTCGTAAGATTGCCTCAGCACTGGGTATTAAGCAAAAAGTTAACGGACGCGACCAGCCGAAAAAATGGATCGTAGCTCAGATTGCTAAGAAACTCAAGGCTAATCCAATTGAAGTCGCACCTATTATTATCAAACAGGTTCGGGCTGCTTAGTGATAAGCAATTAAGGTCAACATACTAGGAGAAGATTGATTAACTTCAATCTTCTCATTTCATCCTGCTATCAAAGATAGCTCATATGTTTTTAAAGCCAAATTGTTTAACTCAAGAATAATCAGAACTTAACTTTGTCAACATCAACGGCTTGTAAACTGCCTTCATGTCTTATTTACAGGTTATTGATAATGAAACGCCGAAATTTTATAACTTATTCTCTATTATTATTTGCTAGCTTAACTACAGTAACTTTTGGTTCGTCTTTTGCCTCCGCTCAAAACCCCGAAAAATTGCGTTTTGCCGTTACTGACGTTCAAGGTTTGGAAGAACTACAGCGAGATTACGAACCCTTTCGCGACGCTTTAGCTGAAAGTTTGGGTACAGAAATTGAATTTTTTCCCGTAGCCGATCGCACCGCAGCAGCAGTGGCATTACAATCAGACCAAGTAGATATCGTACTTACTGGTCCTGCGGAATATGTGGTGATGAAGGCGAAAACCAATGCCGTACCTTTCATTGCTATTACTCGCCCTAACTATCGCTCGGTCATAGCAGTACACAAAGATAGTGGAATTCAAAGTTTGGGAGAACTCAAAGGCAAAACCATTGCTATGTCGGATTTAGGTTCGACTAGCGGACAACTAGGACCAACTAAAATCCTTGTTGATGGGGGTTTGCAACCCGAACAAGACATTGAAATTAAAATGCTTGGGGATACGGATTTACAGGCATTTAGATACAAAGACGTAGAAGCTTGGGGTGGTTCGGCTTTAGATTACGATCGCTTTATGGAAGCGAAAAGTCTCAATGCCGAAGACTATCCCATCATTGAAACTGGCGATCTATTACCCAGCGATGTATTTATTGCTAGCAGCGAACTAGAGCCAGAATACGTTGAAGAGATTCGCGATAGCATGGTGGCAAACCAAGATAAATTGATTGGAGGAATTGTCGCAGTAGAAGCGAACGAAAAATACAAAGGATCGACACTAATAGAAGCTCAAGACTCCGACTACGATCCCATCCGTCAGGCATATCAAGCAATTGGCGTAAATGACTTTACCGAATTTGTCGGTGAATAATCATTGTCCATTGTCCATTGTTAATTATCCATTGAAAAAATGTTATCGCTGAAAATTAGCGAACTGACTAAAACTTATCCTAACGGTACGACCGCCTTAAATAAGGTTAGTTTCTCGGCGCAGCCAGGGGAAGGAATTGTATTGTTAGGAGCAAATGGTTCAGGAAAATCTACTCTATTGCGCTGTATCTTGGGTCTGGAAACTGCCACCTCTGGAGATATTTGGATAGGAGACTGGCAGCTATCCCAACTCAAACTCAAACAGCTTCAGCAAATGAGATCGCAAGTTGGCATGGTATTTCAGAAGTTTCATTTAGTAGGTAGTTTATCTGCCTTTCACAACGTCTTACACGGTGCATTGGGACGCAGCAATAGTCCCCGTTACTGGTTTCCCGCTACTGCACCCGAACAAGAACGCATAAAAGCGATGAAATGCTTAGAAAGGGTCAATTTAGCTCAGTTGGCACAACAAAGAGTCGATACTCTCTCAGGAGGTCAACAACAACGGGTAGCGATCGCTCGTACCTTAATGCAAGAACCTAAATTGATTCTGGTAGATGAACCCGTCGCCAGCCTCGATCCTCAAGCGGGTAAAGAAGTGATGGATTTATTGTGGTCGATTGTCAGAGAACAAAAGCTAACGGTTATCTGTACTCTGCATCAATTGGAATTGGCGCGGAAATACGGCGATCGCATTATTGGTTTAAAAGATGGCAAAATTCAACTTGATTCTGCCGTCAACAATCTTAATCCCGAAGATTTAACTTCCCTGTATCAAAGCAAATTGGAAAAAGAGTTAACCACAAAACTTACCGAGACAAGATAACCAGAAATTTTTTCTTGGCGATCTGTTTGTATTTAACTCATTGTCTATTGTCCATTGCCTTCATTGTCCATTCATGAAATTAGATTCATTTTCTCAACCGACTAAAACTCCTCTCCCTCCCCGTTGGCGTAAGCCTCCCTTTACTGTGTGGTTGGGAATAGGAATTCTATTGGCTTTTTTTCTACATGGTTTGTGGATTAGCGATCTGACTCCAGAAAGAATCTACAAAGGATTTTTCCGTCTGGGAGACTTTTTGGCGGATGCCTTTCCCCCCAAACCAGATCGCCTATCAAATGTAATTAAAGCCACTATTGAAACTTTTGAAATGGCATTAGTGGGAACGGTTTTTGGCGCGTTTTTAAGTTTGCCCTTGTCTTTACTAGCTGCTAAAAATACTAGTCCCAACAGAGGAATATATACCTTTAGTCGAGGGTTTATTACTCTGCTTCGAGTCATTCCCGATCTCGTCTGGGGTTTGCTGTTTATTGTCGTCGTCGGCTTGGGTGTTGGTGCGGGGATTTTGGCAATTACCGTTGATGTGATGGGTTTTTGCGGTAAGTTTTTTGCCGAGAGAATTGAAGAAATCGATCCCAAACCAGTAGAGGCATTGCGAGCTTTGGGTGCTTCCGAATGGGGTATCATCGTCGGGGCAATCTTTCCCGCTACTATGCCCTCATTTGTTGCTTCTACGTTATATTCTCTTGAAGCATCAGTGCGATCGGCTGTAGTGCTTGGTTTGGTTGGTGCGGGAGGTATTGGGGTGGAGTTGGCTACCTCGATGCAGTTGTTACGTTATGACGAAGCTTTGATGACAATTATCGTGATTTTTGTAGTGGTTTTATTGGTGGAACAGGTATCTGCTGTAGTCAGAAAGGCGTTGATGTAGAAAATTATGAACCCAAAACTGTTTACTGATGTAGATCGCTACATCGCCGATTTCTTAGCACCGCAAGATGATGCCTTACTATCAACTATAGAATCCTTAGATAA
Organism: Cyanobacteria bacterium P01_G01_bin.19; assembly: GCA_039181635.1. Taxonomy (GTDB): domain Bacteria; phylum Cyanobacteriota; class Cyanobacteriia; order Cyanobacteriales; family Xenococcaceae; genus Waterburya. The sequence goes on from JBCDCO010000243.1 coordinate 5,406, forward strand.
AGCAGGTATGCCCCAGCATAGTGTATCTCCTAATCAGGGAAAATTGCTCTACACTCTAGCTTTGCTTTGTAATGCCCGAAATATTCTCGAAATTGGTACTTTGGGAGGGTATAGCACTATTTGGTTAGCAAGAGCATTACCCGATCATGGACGGTTGATAAGTTTGGAATACAATTCTCTTCATGCAGAAGTGGCACGGCAAAATATTACCAGAGCGGGTTTGAAGTCTAAAGTAGAAATTCGTGTTGGTAAAGCCATAGAATTATTACCTCAAATAGAATCTGAATCTACAACACCCTTCGATCTCATATTTATCGATGCTGATAAACCACCTTACACAGAATACTTCCAATGGGCAGTCAAATTAGCTCGTCCTGGAGCGTTAATAATTGCCGATAATGTAATTCGTGAAGGTAAAATCCTAGATACTAATAGCGAAGATGAGAAAGTCATAGGAGTACAGCGTTTCAACGAAATGTTAGCTACTAATCCTGATGTCACTGCTACTATTCTCCAAACTATTGGCATTAAAGGTTATGACGGTATGGCGATCGCTGTAGTAAATTAAAATCTAACAAAAAAATACACAATCAATGTCAAAAACTTCAATCTCAGACAATGTTTGGTGGCTAATACCAGAAAAATTAGCAGGAATGCCTCGCCCACAACTAGAAGATTTAGCAGAACTAAAGGAAGCAAGTATCAAGGGTATCGTTTCAGTGATGGATGAGCCATCAGGGATTAAAGAATACCAAGAAGAGGGTTTCCAGGCTCTTTGGCTGCCAATTACAGGGGGCAAACCTCCAGCCGTCGAACAAGTAAAGCAGTTCGCGAATTTTGCAGAACCAATAATTGAGAGCAATCGTTCAGTGGTAGTTCACTGTACCAGTGGAAACCGTAGAACGGGAACTTTACTAGCAGCCTATCTAATAGCCAAGGGAGAAACTCCCCAACAAGCGATCGCGCTAGTACAAAAAGCTCGTCCAACCGCAGAATTGAGGGAAGCACAACAGAACTTTTTATTTCAGTTACCAGAGTTATTAGCTAGTTGAAAACTCAAAAAGAGATATCGATATCAAAGAGAGAAAGTGCAGTAAGGCAAGAATACGATCGCCTTGCACCTATTTACGATCGCCGTTGGCATAATTACATCAACAAAAGTCTATCTTTTTTAGTAGACTTTGCCGATATTGATACCTCCGCAACAATATTAGATCTTGCCTGTGGTACGGGAGAATTAGCCAGGCTATTGTTAGAACAAAACCCTCAACAGCAAATTACTGGGGTAGATATTTCCGAGTTGATGTTAGAGATAGCCCGCAACAAATTAAAAACCTATCCTAGCGTCAGCTTATATCGTGCCTCTGTCAAATCTTTGCCTTTTGATAATGATTCTTTTGATTTGGTTATTTGTACCAATGCTTTCCATTATTTTGAAAACCCCGAATTAGCTTTAATAGAAATGAAACGAGTCTTGAAGCCACGAGGAGAAGTAATTATTCTTGATTGGTGTCGAGATTATTGGGTTTTAAAGTTGTGCGATCTCGTTTTTAGGTTGATCGATCCTGCTTATCAAAGATGTTATTCCCAAAATAAATTAGAACGATTGTTAAACGCTGCTGGTTTCGATGTGAAGAAAGATAGTAAGGTTCGCTTTGGCTTGATATGGGAATTGATAGCTGTACGTGCAATCGCGATAAATTGAATCATACAGATTAAGCAGATAAATACTTTCAATCGATTAATCCTAAAAGATGAGCAGTCAGACCAATCATTCCTCCCGCAACTACCAGCCAAACAGAATTAATTTTAAAGCGGAATACTGCGATCGCCCCTGAAATTGCTACCAGTATAGTTACCCAATCTATCAGCGCAGCTCGTCCCAAGGTAAATGTAACTCCTGCCATCAACCCCAAAGACGCTGCATTTACACCGTCTAAAAAGCCGCTAGCCCAAGAAGATTGACGTAATTTGCTCACCCAAGGATTGACAATTCCTACTAACAGAAAAGCGGGTAGAAATATACCAATCGTTCCAGCGATCGCTCCCATATTTCCTGCTAGTAAATAACCCACAAACGTTGCCGTAGTCAAAACAGGACCTGGAGTAATCTGCCCAATTGCCACCGCATCTAGAAGCTGTTGGGAAGTCAGCCATTGATAGTTTTCTACTAAATCTCGTTGTAAAAATGCTAGCAACACATATCCACTGCCGTAGAGTACCGAACCAATTTTCAGAAAAAAAAGCAAGACACTGCCCCAACCCACTGTAACGACAGCCGTGCTTGCCCCTCCTGTTTGAGCTAGCATGCCGAAAGCTGGTAATAATAATGCTCCCTGGTTTTTGTTGTCATTTTGCCAGTTTTTATAGAGCATGATGCTGATTCCCAACAACAAAAGAATCATAATTTCATTAAACCCTGCAACGTAGGCTGCGATCGCAATCATTCCAGCAACCCTAGTTGGCAAATCTTTGATTGCCTTCTTTCCTAGTTTCCATAGTGCCTGGAGAATAACTGCCATAATAACTGGTTTAATTCCGTAGAGTAACCATTCCACCTGGGGTATAGTCTGAGAACGAACGTAAACAATCGCCAGCAACCAGACAATGACCATTGCAGGCAAAATAAAACATCCTCCCGCTACAAATAAACCAGCCCAGCCTCTTTGTTCATAGCCAATATGAATTGCTAACTCAGTGGGTAACCATTCACTCCCCCCTCTTAAAAGAACTGTAAATAGAGAAAGTGATTTAGAGAAGGGTGATTGATGTATGCTTTAAATCATGGCTAGACTAAGCAAAGAAGATTTGGCACAGATGAATCGGGAGTACTTCCAATCTC
>JBCDCO010000244.1:0-8233 GCA_039181635.1 Cyanobacteria bacterium P01_G01_bin.19
ATTCCCTACAATATTACAGGTCCAATTATCGCTAAATTATTGGGAAAGATTGCCGCTCCCTCGCCATGGCAATATCAGTCGATAGTCTTGCTAGTTCAAAAAGAGGTGGGAGAACGTTTAATTGCAGTTCCAGGAACTAAGGCTTTTGGTGCTTTATCCGTACGAGTTCAATATTTAGCTAATTGCGAATTAGTTTGTGATGTCCCTGCAAAAGCTTTTTATCCACGACCAAAAGTAGACTCAGTTGTGGTGAAATTGCATCCACGGCAAATCGATCCCTGTGCGACTAGTCCTCGTCAGTTGGAAACATTAGTCAAATTGGGTTTTGCTAATCGACGTAAAATGCTCCGCAACAATTTAAAAAGTCTAGTTGATTTACAAAAACTGAGTCAAGTATTAGAGCAATTAAATTTAAATCCTCAATGTCGTGCTGAAGATTTAAATCTACAAAACTGGATTTTATTAAGCAATAATTTAAATATCTTTTCTGGTAGCTAATTTTTAATTTTTTTAATGTCTCAGTACGATTTGATTTATGCTACTGTCAAGCAGATTCCTTATGGTAAGGTAGCAACCTATGGACAAATAGCCGAGCTAGCAGGATTGTATGGTAAAGCACGTTTAGTAGGATATGCCTTATTCCGAGTAGATATAAAGGAGAATATTCCTTGGCATAGAGTTGTCAATGCGAAAGGAGAAATTTCTTATTCTTTTCAAAGGCAAGGTGGCGATTATCTACAAAAGGTTTTGTTAGAAGATGAAGGAATTGTCTTTAAGAACAATGGCAAAATTAATTTAAATAAATATCGCTGGCAATCTAATAATTCTGCCTCAAAAAACTAATCGCTTCAAGCGATAAGCAAAGATCGAATGACCATAAACAGCTATATTAATTGTTCTTGAGAAAAATTAACCGATAAACGATTAAAATATAATGAAATTAAGAAATATATTGCTATTTTTTGCTCCGTGCTATTTAAAAATGTAAAAACTAAGAATTACAAGCACGATCGTATCCTTGACAACAAATAGTATTATTGGTTTTACGTTGTACCAAAAGGTGCAGCTAAAATTAGCCAAGCTAAAGATAGTTATCTAGAAACCACAAGCCGAGCAAAAGATTTGTCGATCGAGAAAATGCGATTAACTGTTAAAAATTTACGTTGGCTTGATTTGTCGATTCTTGGTTTGACATTAATAGTAACGCTGATGGGCATCGGCAGCTATGGCTTGTACGAACCTCATGAGGGTCATTTTGCGATGGTAGGGCAAGAAATGCTCTGGCGCAATGATTGGATTACGCCTCATCTCAATGGTTCGCCCTATTTAAATAAACCACCTTTACTTTACTGGTTGATTGCTAGTTCGACTAACATTTTTGGCACAACAGAATTTGCTGCCAGGTTTCCTATTGCCCTATCGGGCTGGGTAGGTATAGTTATTGCTGGGAAATGGGCTAGAGAACTTTGGGGAATAAACTCTAGCCGCTTAACTGCCTTAATGCTTTCTATCACCTTGGGCTGGTTTATTTTTACCCATCAGATTTTGATTGATGTTTTACTGGGAACTTTACTATTAGGCAGCAGTTATTTTCTGTGGAAGTCTCTCTATCAGCCTCGTTGTTGGCTGTATTGGATTGGTGCATATTTGTCTTTGGCTTTGTGTGTTTTAACCAAAGGTTTGATCGGTGGTATTTTTCCTTTAATCGGCTGTTTGGGATTAATTATGGTTCGCCGAGATTGGAAAATCATTCGACAAATTAAGCTAGCAAAAGGCTTGATTTTAGTTCTTGCTGTAGTTCTACCCTGGTTTGTGGCTATAGAGCGGGCTAATCCTGGCTTTTTGCATTATTTTGTAGTTAACGAACATCTCGATCGCCTGTTAGATCGTCGCTTCCCTCCAGATTATGAAGTGTCTAAAATCAGCGCATTTGGCTATTTGGGCATTTCAGCCTGCTGGTGTTTTCCCTGGATTTTATTTTTACCCTCAGTAATCAAATTTACTTGGAACGAATGGCGACAAGGTTTTCTCGCTAATGCTTCGGTATTAGATCGTAAAAACAGTGATGGAGTGTTTTTTCTGGCAGTTGGGGTACTGTTGCCCATTGTTTCATTTCTGCCCCTTTCTTCGCGTCTTATTTATTACAGCATTCCTGCTATTCCTGCCTACGTTACCTTGTGTGCTGGCTGGTGGGATAAGCGCAGTCGAAATATGTCGGGAAAAAAGCAATTATCCAGAGCAAAAGGTCATTCTTGGCTGGGGATAGAGCCAAAGTTACAGCCTCAAAACTCTGCCATTGGCATTATGCCTCAATCTACTCTAAAGGTACTAAGTTCTCCTCCTAAACCTCAAACCTTTAACTCATACAGTGCGATCGCCATTGTTTTGAGCATAGCTTGCTATGGCGTAGTTCCTATTTCACCTATAATTACCAGTTTATTGCCAGAGGTTTTACAAATAGGCGAAATAACTTGGCTGATTGTCATAGTAGCGATCTCCTTGGGTACGGGGTGGTTGGCTACAGGAATTGGAATACTTAGAGAGATGACTGTTGCTTGGCTACCTTTATTTGTCGCTTGTTTAATTGCTTATATTGCTACCATCAAAGGTTTTAATCTTTATCAGGATATTCGTTCTTCCAAAAGCTTAGTCAAGCAAGCAAACATCTGTTTGAATGTAGATACGGTTTGGATTTTTGAAGGTTCGCGAGAAATTGGCGCGGCAGGGGCAGTTAGCTATTATCTAAATCAAAATCTGACTCAAGATTCTCAGTCCGATCGTTCTTATCGCACCGTAATGATTTTGGCTGACGGGGGAAAAAACCGTATTCCACCTCAATTTCCTGGCTCTACACCTGAATATCTAATCGACAAACAACAGTTACAACAATATTGGAATAGCGATCGCCCTACAGTATTTTTAACCGATTTTTTGCGTCAGCCCGACGATATCAACGATCCTGAAAATCTTAATTTACCTCAAAAGAATATCGCACCATATATAGTTCGGGGTCCAAGGAAGCTTTACTTGAATCAAACAGCCAAAAAAATTGCCAGCCAACGATGTAGTTAATTGACTCGCATATTGATAAGATGAGTCAGCTTGATTTAAGGACAAGAAAAACATAGTAATATGCCTGGGAAGAACTTAACCGATTTAGCTTTTAGCAGCGCGTTAGAACAAGCCAAGTTAGTCAAAGAACGTCAAGTCACGCCTTTAGAATTAACCGAGCTATACTTATCTCGTATCGAACAATATGATTCTCAGCTAGGCAGTTTTTATTATGTAGCCAGAGAAAGTGCGATCGCCGATGCCCGACAAAAAACCACGCTGATCTCCCAAACTGCAAATACGGCAAATTTACCGACTTTTTTTGGCGTACCTATTGGCATCAAAGATCTTAAATCTGTAGCGGGGATGCCCATTTCCTATGGAGTTGCCGCCCTCAAAGATCGAGTAGCTGAATATGACGAAGGAGTAGTAACCAAAATCAAGCAGGCAGGATTTATTATTTTGGGTAAAACTGCCACTTCTCAATTAGGTTCTTTTCCCTATACAGAACCAGAAGGATTTGCTCCAACTCGCAATCCTTGGAATTTAGACTATACTCCTGGTGGTTCTAGTGGAGGTTCGGCTGCAGCAGTAGCAGCAGGATTGTGTGCAATCGCTTTAGGCGGAGATGCTGGAGGATCGATCAGAGGTCCTGCAAGCTGTTGTAACTTAATCGGCATCAAACCCAGTCGCGGGAGGATTTCTTTTGCCCCAGTGGGAGATCGTCTTAGCGGTTTGGGAACTCATGGTGTATTAGCTCGTACCGTGGCTGATGCCGCAGCTTTTTTAGATGTTACCTCTGGTTATATTACGGGAGATCCCTACTGGTTGCCCGATCCTCCCACCAGCTTTTTGAATAGCACTCAACAAGAACTATCTTCTTTAAATATTGGCTTTGTTACATCTTTATCACCCAAAGGAAAGCCCGCTCCAGAATGTCAGCGGGAAGTAGAAAAAGTTGTCGGGCACCTCGAAAATATGGGACATCGGATGATTCCTTTCGATATCGACTTGTCTGCGCTAATTCAGCCGTTCACCAGAGTTTGGGCGAGCGCGGTTGCCGCATCTGGCATTCCTCCTGAAGTGTTGAGTTCCATAAATCGATGGGTAATCGGTCAGTCTGGAACAGCAGGAGAATATTTGCAGGCAGTAACTCAAATTCAAGTTTTTGCCCGACAAATTACTGCTTTATTCGACCAAATCGATATTTTGGTCTCTCCTACTTATATGCATCCTGCGATCGAGATTGGAGCTTGGGCGAGTCTTCACCCTGAAGAAGTCTATCAAAAAATCGTTGATTGGATTTTTCCTTGTCCTGCATTTAACGCAACGGGGCAGCCTGCGATCGATATTCCTACAGGTTTCGACTGCAATAACGTCCCTTTGGGAGTTCAGCTAGTGGGCAAGCCTAACGATGAGGCAAGCATCATCACTTTAGCCGCTCAACTAGAAAGGGCGAAATTTTGGCGTCAAAAACGCCCCCAGGACTTTAGCTAAAAGCCGAACCTGTTAGCCAGCGAAACTTTTAACCTGCTGTGCTGTAGTTATTAGTTATTAGTTGTTAGGGTTTAAGTCCCCTATTGCAATCCTTGATTCAAGAGTCTTAATTGATTAGTAGTTCGGGCGGTAAACAGCCTGGGGAGACCCCAAAGCTTCGATTGGATATGGCGAGGCAACCTCGCCATCCCTCTCGCTCAGGCTTACGCCCTCAAAATCTACTAATTAATTGAACTAAAAACTAAAAACTAATATGCGTAGCGGTATCCCTTGGGACTACTAAAAACTTTTTTTAAAGCTTGCTTCCACACTCAGGACAAAACTTATTTGCCGCAGGGTTGATTGTGCCGCAGTCGGAACATTTGACAAACTTAGCTTTTGTTTCTTCTGTTTGAGGTAAACCGAGCATCTGAGAATTGCTTTTGCCAGGGGCAATCATCGGATAGCAGTTTTCTTCTTTAGTTACCTTGATTTCCATCAAAACAGGACCATCGTGTGCCAGCATTTCAGCGATCGCAGGAGCGAGTTCGGAGCGTTCTTTGATGCTGATTCCTTTGATACCATATGCTTTGGCTAACAATTCAAAATCTGGCGCGCCGACTTCCATATTTGAGGAAGAGTAGCGTTCGCCAAAGAAATTTTGCTGCCACTGACGAACCATCCCCTGCCAGCCATTGTTGATGATTACAGTTTTGACATTGATGTCAAACTGCGCCAGGGTTCCCAATTCTTGGGGGTTCATTTGAAAACTAGCATCGCCGCTGATACAGATAGTTTCTTCTTCTGGTACTGCTACTTTTACTCCCATAGCTGCAGCCAGACCATAACCCATAGTGCCTAAACCAGCACTAGAAATCCAGCGTCGAGGTCCATTTTTGAGGAACTGTGCCGCCCACATCTGATGTTGACCGACATCAGTAGTATAGAAAGCATGAGGTGCCTGGTTGTTTAGTTCGGCGATCGCTTCTTGGGGTGAAATACCGCGTTCGGGTTGGGGAGCGACTAAAGGATATTTTTCCTTCCAGCTACTAATTTTATTTAGCCAGGGCTTGGTGAGATCGGGCTTGGAGTTGATGTCAGATTCTTTTGCTCTGTCTAACATTTGCTCCAATACTTTACGTACATCTCCCACGATAGGTACTTCAGGAACTCTATTTTTACCTACCTCGGCGGGATCGATGTCAACATGAATTACTTTGGCTCGACTAGCAAATTCATCGAGCTTGCCCGTAACGCGATCGTCAAATCTGGCACCAACAGCAATCAACAGATCGCACTCGCTAACCGCGAAGTTAGCATAGGCTGTACCGTGCATGCCCAGCATTCCTACGGATAGGGAATGATGCTCGTCAAAAGAACCAAGTCCCATTAAGGTAGTAGTGACGGGGATTTGAAATCTTTCTGCCAACTCTTTGATTTGGGCGTGGGCATCAGAAGCTACTGCACCACCACCAACATAAAGTAGGGGTTTTTCAGCTTGCTTTATTAGTTTTAGTGCGGCGTTAATTTGGCGTGGATTGCCCTTTACTGTAGGTTTATATCCTCTTAAATTTACTTCTCCTGGTAAGACAGGTATATACTCAAATTCTTCATAGCCGACGTCTTTTGGTACATCAATCAGAACAGGACCAGGACGACCTGTACTAGCAATATGAAACGCCTCAGCCACTATTCTCGCCATGTCTTTGGCATGACGAACTACGTAGGAATTTTTGACTATAGGTGTAGTGATACCAAAAATATCTGTTTCTTGAAAAGCATCGGTACCGATCGCCGCGCGAGTTACCTGTCCTGTAATAGCCACTAGCGGAATTGAATCTAGATGAGCTGTAGCAATTCCCGTTACCAGATTTGTCGCTCCTGGACCTGATGTAGCAAAACAAACCCCTACCTTCCCCGTAGCACGAGCGTAGCCATCTGCTGCATGAGATGCAGCCTGTTCGTGACGCACCAAGATGTGTTGCACTTCTCCCCTGGCTTCAGCACGATATAGTTCGTCATAAATAGGCAGAATTGCACCGCCAGGATAGCCAAATATATGTTTGACCCCATGGAGACGCAAGCTGTCCATTAGTGCAAAAGCACCAGTACGAACTTGAGGAGTTTGAGTTGACTGCGAACTTTGAGGAATGCTTGTAGATACCACGCTTGCTATCCGTATAACTTACTTATTATTTATTGTAAATTTTGCTGTCTAATATGCAACTAAAACCAAAGCAATTTTTACTATTAAGCTTTTAAATATAGTGTAATTTGGATCGCGTATCAACAAAGAACCAGGCGAATAATACAAAAATATAGAATATACTCCGACTCCCAATAAGTCAGAGAATCATGACATTAGACTGCCAGCGATCAAAAATAAAGTTACCTGTTTAATCGAGTCTGCTGCGATTGACAAAGCCGATCGCCTTGATTATGATTGCGGGCGTGTGAGGAGGGAACAAAACTTGAGAGCCGAGAGGAACACGACAAATGTCTCGGCTCTTTTCCATGAATACTTTTTATCAACCCAAGCAACAAAGCTATTCTGGTGTTGCTTCAACTGGTTCGGTTTCTTTTGGTTGACTGGCTTGCTGCTTGACTATTTGCAAGATACTGGCAAATTCCTGTCTTTCTGGATAATATTCGACGAGCTGTTCTAGAGTGGCGATCGCTTTTTCCGTGTTACGAGTCTGCAAATATAGTTGAGCTAACCCTTCAAGAGCTGTAATATTTTTAGGTTCTCGTTCCAGCACTTTTTCATAGCCGCTTACTCGCATCTGAATTGCTTCTTCCAGACTAGGAGCTTCTCCATCTTGTTCTGTATGGCTTGTAGTGTAGTTGCTATCTTGACTAAAAACCCCACTCAAAGCGATCGCTACTGTAGAACCTGCAAACCCCAATCCCATGATCAAAGTTGCCACTCTGACGATAGTTTTTGTTTTGGTCGATTTTTGTTTCTTTTTGTTCATAGAATTTTGATTAACTCCACACGTAGAACGCTAGTATACCTCCAGTAAATCCTAACCAACATAAGACGATTAACACCAAGGTACAAAGCCAACGATTGAAGCCTAACAACTGAAGGTCTAGTTTTAGTAAAAGAGCAGAAGCTAGAAATACTAAGAAACGAGCAAAATAATCAACTCTCTGGACGATAATCGTAAAAGCAAAAGCTCCCAGAAAAATCGAGAAAAAGGCTCTGCTATCGGATTTTAGCCAATTATCGAGGCTAAGAGCTACAAGAGATATGGGTGATGTCGCTATGATGACGCAGAGTAAAATCGCACTAATGGCGATACCGTACAAAATACTAAAGCGAGTCTGTTCTGCTAGAGAAGCATAGAAGCTACTTTGTTTTAAAAATACAGTTGCCCAAGAGCCATACAGCCAACCTTCGACGCCATAAGTCAACAACAATAAAAATAGGGAAAGCCCAGGAATCTTTCTCAGCCAAGCAATCATAAACGTTTGATCGATGATAACTAAATTACATTTAGTGTGAATTAGTTTCGTTCTAGTTTACTGGTTTTTAGCTCTAAGCTTTAAGCTCTAAGCTTTCAAGACAACTTAGGAATTGAAGATTTTCAGCTAGACCAACAAGAAAATTCTATCTTTACAGAACGTGTTTAAAAGATTTCAAGATTTTTTAATTCACACCAGGCGCAAATTATTTGTCTCTAAAAATTATAGGTAACCGAGG
>JBCDCO010000245.1:0-8190 GCA_039181635.1 Cyanobacteria bacterium P01_G01_bin.19
AAATATTTCAAGGTCAATCTCTTTTTAAATAAGCGATCGCGTCCAGAGTTGAACTTAATCAATATATAGCGTTGTTAAATCATTACAACACTATCTATAGTGCTTGACTTTTTCATTTTTCTCTTAACTTGTCACGATTGCCCATTACCCATTACCCATTACTCATTACTTATGCGCGACATATGCTTGCGGTATCCCTTTGGGACGAAGTTAGTCCCTTTAGGGAAAGCGGTATCCTTTAGGACATTACTCAATTAATTACTTCTGACTAGCTGTTCCCGACTCAATCTCAGCTATTCTTTCTTTGGTCAAGCGATTTTCTCGTTCTAATGTTTTCAAGACAAATTCAGGTAACTGCTCGGATTTATCTAAAGCCAAAGTAAAATTTTCTAATGCTTTATTTAATACTTTAACGCTGTTTTCTTGCTTGCCGATTTGCCTTAAGATTTGTCCCTTTAAATAGTGATGTTCGGGATTTTCTGGAGCGGTTTTTAGAGCCTTATCGACGTATTTTAGAGCTTTATCGTACTGTTTTAGATCTCTATAGGCTACCGCTAACCCTCTTTCTACGAGGTAATTGGGAGCAGCATAGGATTCAAAGCGAGCGATCGCCTGTTCTGGTTTGGAAAAGGGCAGGTTAACCGCTAGGAGCAAATCCATATAGCCCTTGATTAAGTTCAATTCAGGATCGTCAGGATCGCTTTCTTCCGCCCTGTCTAAGAATTTAAACACTAGCTGTAGTTTATCGATCGCATCTATTGCACCTTCTTTTTCATAGATATAAGCACCATCCATAAAATGTCCGACTGCTAAATACAGATTTCCACGCAAAGGATCGGTTTGACTGAGCAACTGAGCAGATTCTAGGGTTTTGGTGGCGTATTTTTTAATATTTTCCCAATCTTTCTCTGTATAAGCCAAAGAAGCCAGCATCGCATGAGCCAAGGGTTCTCCTGCTTCTTTTGCTTCGGCTAGCTCTAGTTCTTCAACGACAGTTTTATAATCTCCTTCGAGAAATATTGTTTTGAATGCTTCTTCTGTATGCTTACCTATGTCGCGAGGATTTTCGGTTCTAAAAGGATCTTTTGCCCAAGCAGCACCATAATTGAGGCTGATAATTATGGATATACTCAAAGGGAAAGCCCAAATTATCTGCCTTAGCTTATTTCTGTGTTTCATCCTGCTTGTCTTTAGATTATCAGCGAATTTCTTATAGATAGCGACGTAACCGCCAGAAATCTAGTTCCTCGAAACCCAAACTATGTTCTTTACCGCGAGGGAAACTAATATAAAAAAAAGGAGCCGATATATTTCTTTCATAGCAGTTTACTATTACTGAAGTAATAAATTGTTCTATCTATGACCGACTCTTTTTTGAGTTACGCTGTTGCTTTGTCTGCAGTAGCAAGAACCTGATCGGCAGTAGGTAGCTCCAGACAGTACCCTGCACCATAAACTGTCTTGATGTAATTCGGATGACGAGGATCGGGTTCTAATTTGGTTCTCAAGTGACGAATATGAACTCGAATTGTTTCGATATCGTCATCGGGATCGTAACCCCAAACTTCCTTCAAGATTTCTGGAGGAGCAACGGTTTGTCCGTGACGCTGAAGCAGACAGTGGAGTAGCTCGAATTCCAGGTGAGTTAGTTTGACCGTTTTTTCAAACCAAATTGCTTCAAAACGCTCGGGAATAAGAGTTAAGGGACCAAAGCTCAAAATTTCAGAGTGTTTGGCGGCTTGAGGAATGCGATCTGTGCGACGCAGCAACGCTCTGACGCGAGCCAACATTTCTTCTACTTCAAACGGCTTGGTAAGATAGTCATCTGCACCAGCGTTAAACCCCTCTACTTTATCTTGAGTTTGTCCTAGAGCACTGAGCATTAAGATGGGGATATCGGAAGTGCGATCGTCTCTACGTAGTCTTTGGCAGACTGTAAAACCGTCAACTTTTGGTAACATTAGATCTAACATGACCAAATCTGGTTGAAGCTGTACGGCTAAAGCCTGACCCTTCACTCCGTCTTCAGCTTGATTGACATCATAACCAGCCATTTCTAAATTGATAGAAACTAGTTCTGATATTGCAGGATCGTCGTCGATTACAAGTATTCTAGGCATATTTTATCTGGTTTATATCGTTGGAACTTTGTCATACGATCGGCGATGTCTAAGTCAAGACCTCGCTAATGTCAGTGATTAGATAGAAAAATTAGGATATTTTAATAAATCCTGTCCTGATTATAAGCAAAAATGCCCATTGTGTTTTGCTTCCCTATCTTGTAACAAACTTTTTTAAATTTTAGTTACTTATAATGTACACACTCATAAGCAAAACATAGGTATGTTGATTTATGTAAATATATTAGATTAATTTTTGTTTTCTGGGCGGGTAGTAAAAATGAGGTCTGACTATGGTTTAAAGTGAGAACAGATTGTTCAATAGTCATACTAAAAAATCCGTTGTCCTCTTGGCGATGTGAAGCGATCTGAAAGAAGCCTTACTCTTTGCTTCACTTGTGGAAACGATAATAAAAAAATATTAATGCTGGCTTTCCAAGCTCCATTCCCGTCAAACTATGATATTGCCATGCTTTGATTGCGTCCTACCGTTTAATTATTTTTATTTTAAGCAATTCCAGAATTTACCTTATTTCGATGAAGAGAATCATTTTTCCAGTCATGTTAATTTTGACGGCTTGTCAAATTTCAACCGTTTCACCTCAAAAACAAACGGCTGAACTGGCTGCATCAACTCAAGCGAAGCAGGAAGTTGTGGTAAATAATCTCCAGAAAAATACTTTAATCTCATCAAAGGGAATTGGCGAAGCTAAATTAGGAATGACTCTAGAAGAGCTAAGGCAAGTATCCAGCCAGGATACTGACTTCGAGATATTGCCATCTTTTTTGGAAGATATCGATGCCGTCGCTGTCAGCCAAAAGGGCATAGTTCAGTATTACATTATCTATGACGCCGAAAGTGAGTCGGAATCAAGTTCTGATATTCCTCTGGAGAAGCGTACTATTACAACCCTGATAACTGACAATAGTAGATATCAAACCAAACAAGGTGTAAAAGCAGGTATTCCTATCAAAGACGCAGAAGATATTTATGGCAATGCCGTTTTAGCTTACAACACTCAAGGTCAATCGGGAGAATATATTACTTTTGGCGATCGCAGTCCTGAAAACATCAAATTCAGAGCTACATACTTTAAATTAATTTCTGATGGATTGGGATATTCGGGGATTTATCCCGAGTATCCAGGAGTCTCCTACACTACCGATAAGTATCGTAATGACGCAGCGATCGCTGCTATTGAGGTTTCTTGCGATTTAGATGAATGTGGCAGATAGCAGTATTTCTCCTGCTCGAATTTTCAGAGAATAATTAGCGGTTAAAAATGCTCGATAGTTTACTGTATAGCCTCGTTCTGATTCTTTTAGGTGGATTTGTTGGCGGTCAAGTATCTCGTCGCTTGGGAGCACCACCACTACTAGGGATGATGGTAGCAGGAATCTTTCTCGGCACGGAGGGCGGAAATTTAATCGGCTCAGAAATGTTGAGTTTGGCAGACAGTCTGCGCTCGATCGCCGTCACTATCATTTTAATGCGGGCGGGACTAGGACTAGATCGCAGTAAACTAGTAAAACAGGGCAGTGTGGCTCTTCGTTTAGGATTTCTGCCTGCAATGACAGAAGCGATCGCCGTTGCCATATTGTCGATGTGGCTGTTTGAGTTTGATTGGCTGACTGGCTTACTTTTGGGCTGTATAATTGGTGCGGAATCTCCTGCGGTGATCGTTCCTGGGATGTTGCGCCTGAAAAATTTGGGTTGGGGAGTTTCTAAGGGAATTGCGGACGCTATTTTAACGGGAAGTGCCTTATCTGATGTGGTAATTCTCTTACTTTTTAGCCTGTTGTTAAATTTCTTTGCTCAGGGTGAAGTCAGCAATAGTCAGCTATGGTTGTTACCTGTTACGGCAACTTTTCAAATTTTATTCGGCGTAGCCATTGGTTATATAGCCGCCAAACTAATCGTTTTTAGTACTGTCAAACAAAAGTGGACGCAAAATAGAATTCAGAACACTTTGATAACCACTTGCTTTGCTCTGGTACTGGTTGCGGGTGCGGAGTTTTATCCCTATTTTTCTGGATATTTAGCCGTGATGGCAATGGGGTTTTTTCTCATCCAATTTAGCCCTCCTCTAGCTCGGATATTGCGTCAAGAATTTAATCATCTTTGGATTGTGGCTGAGATTGTTTTGTTTGTCTTGATGGGTGCAACTATCCAACTGCAGGTTTTAGAACATGTCTTGTTACCAGGATTAATTTTGCTTGCTTCAGGATTATTACTAGGACGAACTATTGGCTGGTATCTAGCTACATTTGGCAGTAACTGGACTTGGAAAGAAAAGTTATTTTTGCTGCCAGGAAACTCAGCTAAAGCCACGGTGCAGGCCGCTATCGGAGCGATTCCTTTAAGCTTGGGCATTCCTGGAGGAGATGTAATTCTAGCGATCGCCGCTCTATCTATTTTAGTTACCGCACCCATAGGAGCGTGGGCAATTCCAACCTTTGCACCCAAACTACTTACCAGGGGTAAAGTCGATCCGACTATAGCTAGCTCTATAGTTCCTACCGTAATCTTGGGTATAGTTGATGCCAATCGAGAAAATGCGATCGCCGTCGCCGAAAAAGTTGCCAGTCTTGCTCGACGCAGCAATGGCGAAGCTGTAATTGCCTACCTCAGTCGAGATTTGCCTGAAAGCTTACATCAACTCAAACCATCTGTAGAAAAGTCTCTTCTAGATATTCCAACCAAGTTTATAAGTATTGGCGAGCAGTCAGAACGGCAGATCTATGAGATTGTCGAAAAATACCAAGTTACGGAAATTTTTGTAGCTCGGCAGTCAAGGGCATTATCGCAGCGAAATACGACAAATCTTATGCTCGACTCAATCGCTAATAACACTAAAATTCCTGTGTTTTGGCTTCCCAAATCTGACAGCAGTTAGCGATCACCTAAAGGCGATCGCCTTAAACTATTACGTCTGATGTGAATCAAAAAATCTTAAAACCCTCTAAATTAGGTTCTCTAAAGTTTTCTTGAAATCTAAAAGCTAAAGGCTAAAAGCTAAGAGCTTAAAACCAGTAAAATAGAGCGAAGCTACACATCAGGCGTCCATTACATCAAGCCAAACTGAGCTAGTACCCCGTGTCCTGTGTTCATCTCTACAATTAATGCAGTTACAAAACCGATCATTGCCAAACGCCCGTTCCAAATTTCGGCGTAGTCAGTGAAGCCAAATTTACTTTCTTTCTTTTCCATGATTTAACCCTCCTACCCAGTTGCAGACAACTGCTAAAGTCAACTATTCTTAATATAGTTTAACTTTTTTACACAAACTGTTGCAATATAATTTTTAGCATACACTTGTTATCTAGCTAGCCTCATACATCCTGAATTATTAATACATCATCCACATCAGACAGACTGCCAGTGATTACCACCGAAACTTTAGACCTATTAGAATGGCATCGGGTATGTCAAAATTTATCTACTTTTGCGGCAACTAAGTTGGGTGTTGTGGCAGCGCGTCATTTAAGGCTACCCGCCACTCAGGCAGAGAGCGAAAAGTTACTAGCTCAAACCAAAGAAATATACAACTTAGAACAAGAGCTAGATTCGGGTTGGACTTTTAAAGGTATTCAAGATATTGGCGCATCTTTGGAAAGGTCGGGGATTGGTGGGGTCTTATCGGCTAAAGAGCTATTGAATTTGGCAACTACCTTGGCTGGAGTACGCTATCTGCGTCGCTTAATCGACAATAAAAGCGAAGAGTTACCGACATTGGCAGAGCTGGTAACGGACATTCGCACATATCCAGAATTAGAAAAAGAAATTCATCACTGCATCGACGATCGCGGCGAAATTACCGACCGTGCCAATCACAAGCTAGCGGGCATTAGAAGCGAAATTAAAAGCTTGCGCGATCGTATCTATAAAACTCTGCAAAATATCATGCAGCGTAACTCTACGGCTATTCAAGAAGCTGTGATTACCCAAAGGAGCGATCGCTTTGTTCTACCTGTAAAACCCGCTCAGAAAGAAACCATTAAGGGTATCGTTCACGATGTTTCAAGTACGGGTTCAACTTACTACATAGAGCCAAATGCAGTCGTACAGCTAGGCAATCAGCTTAGGCAAAAAGAACGCCAAGAAAAACGAGAAGAAGAGATTATTCTCAGGGATTTGTCAGAAAAAGTGGGGGAAGTACAAGAAGACTTAGAGAGAGTCTTAATTGCAGCCACCATGCTAGACTTGGCAACCGCTAGAGCGCGCTATGGTTTGTGGTTAGAAGCAAATCCTCCCAGATTTATCAACCCAGCCAAAGAAGAAACTACCACTCTGCGTCGACTACGCCATCCTTTGCTGGTATGGCAGCAACACCATGAAGAAGGGGTAGAAGTCGTTCCCATCGATGTCTTAGTCAAGCAAGAAACTAAGGTGGTTGCCATAACTGGCCCCAATACTGGGGGCAAAACTGTGACTCTTAAGACTATGGGATTAGCGGCATTGATGGCAAAGGCTGGCATGTTTGTTCCTGCCAAAGAGCCAGTGGAAATACCATGGTTTGATGTAGTTTTAGCCGATATTGGCGACGAACAGTCACTCCAGCAAAGCCTGTCTACCTTTTCTGGTCATATACGCCGCATCAGCCGTATTATCGAAGCTTTACAAGATAAAGAAATAAACAACTCTTTGGTTTTATTAGATGAAGTAGGTGCGGGAACTGACCCCGCCGAAGGCAGCGCGCTGGCGATCGCCCTACTAAAACATTTGGCAGAAAACAGCCTGCTGACTATTGCGACGACTCACTACGGGGAATTGAAGGCTCTCAAGTATCAAGATGAGCGATTTGAAAATGCTTCGGTAGAATTTGATGATACTACCCTCAAGCCGACCTATCGTTTGCTGTGGGGAATTCCTGGACGCTCTAATGCTTTGACGATCGCTCAAAGATTGGGATTGAACGCTGATATTGTGGAAGAGGCTCAATCTCTGGTGGGAGTGGGTTCTTCAGAAGACGTCAACCAAGTAATTGCTGCCTTAGAAGAACAAAGAAGAGAACAAGAGGCAAAAGCACGAGAAGCAGGAGAACTGCTCGAAAAAACCGAACGTTTCTATTCGGAAGTATCGGAAAAAGCCTCTTCTTTACAAGAAAGAGAACAGGAACTAAAAATATCTCAAGAGCAAGCCGTAACTCAGGCAATTGTCGATGCGAAAAAAGAAATTGCCAAAGTCATTCGCCAGCTACAAAAAGGCGATTTGACCATGCAAAAAGCCCAGCAGGCAACAGCAGAGGTAGACCGCATTGCCGCCAAAGAATTAGCCAAAACTCAAACCCCCAAACCAGCTAAACCAGGATATAAACCCAAAGTAGGAGAAAGAGTCCGAATTCCGCGCCTCAATCAGACAGGAGAAGTGTTGAGTATCAACGAGGCTACAGAACAGCTAGCTGTCAGATTTGGAATCATGAAAATGAACGTGGGTATGACTGAAATTGAATCCTTAGACGGACAAAAAGCTGAAGTCAAACCAAAAGCAACTGCCACAGCTAAAAAAGCCACTTCAATCAAAGGTAAAAAACCAGCAGTAGCAGTGCGTACTTCCAAAAATACCCTTGATATTCGAGGAAAAAGAGTCAACGATTCAGAAATTAAAATCGACAATGCGATCGCTCATGCGATCGAATCAGGAATACTCTGGATTATTCATGGAAAAGGAACGGGACGTTTGCGTCAAGGCGTTCATGAATATTTAAAAAGACATCCTCATGTAGAAAAATTTGAATTGGCAGACCAAAAAGAAGGCGGTGCAGGAGTCACTGTCGTACATATTCAATAACGCATTAAATCAGAGCCTCCCGAGATCGGTCGCCGCTCGATTTTAACATTAAGAAAAAGCTAATTTATTACTGCTTTTTTTAAACCAGTTAAATTAACTTTTTCTGTCCATATATCCATTGAAGTTTTTTATTCTTAAAGTGTAACTTTTAGAATTAAATGGCGTAAAATCTTTAGAATTATGTGGCGCAATACAAATTAACTAAGTCAGTGCTTTTTATAGGGACTAATTTCTACACCTCGAAACCGCAAATACTTGTAAAGAGTAGCTTTAGAGATA
>JBCDCO010000246.1:0-8144 GCA_039181635.1 Cyanobacteria bacterium P01_G01_bin.19
ATACACCAATCACTGCGATCGCTTACCATAGGAGTAATGCGTTTTTCTCCTTGGGCGGGAATCCAAGTAACTCCAGCAATTGCTTTAAGTGCTTCGTCGCGAAATCCTTCTACCGAAGCAAACCACTGTTCGGTGGCGCGGAAGATAGTAGGTTTTCCAGTACGCCAGTCATAGGGATATTTGTGGGCGTATTCCTCGTGTTTGAGTAACGCACCTGCTTCTTCTAGGGCATCGATAATTGCCTGATTACCTTGGCTGACTTTTTCATTACCTTTAGCCACTACCTGCAACCCTGCAAACTTACCTGCTTCCTCAGTAAACTTTCCGCCATCATCTACAGGAGAAAGAATGGGCAAACTATATTTTTGCCCCGTGATATAGTCTTCTTGTCCATGTCCTGGGGCTGTATGCACCAATCCCGTACCAGATTCGGTAGTGATATAGTCGCCACCGATGACAACTTTACTCTCGCGATCGTACAAAGGATGATGATAAGTAGTGTTTTCTAATGCTTTACCAGTTAGGGTAGTTTTAACCTTTAACTTTACACCCAAAGTTTCTGATAATCTTTCTGCCAAGTCTTTAGCGACAATTAAATACGATCTCCTCGCCTGCGGCACCCCCCTTGATAAGAGGGGCTGGGGGGGATCTAATTCCGCTACAGCATATTCCAGCTTGTCATTAACCGCTACAGCTAAATTACCAGGAATAGTCCAGGGAGTAGTAGTCCAGATGGCTACTTTTAAATTGGGCAAATATTGTTCTAATTCTTTTGCCCCTTCGCCCAACTTACTGACGGGAAACGCAACATAGATACTGGGGGAAGTATGCCCTTCAGGATATTCTAATTCCGCCTCGGCTAAAGCAGTACGAGACGATGGACTCCAGTGGACTGGTTTTAATCCGCGATAAATATGCCCTTTTAAGACCATTTGCCCGAATACTTCAATTTGCGCTGCTTCGTATTCAGGTTTCAGGGTTAAATAGGGATGTTCCCAATCGCCCCAGACACCGTAGCGTTTGAAGCTTTCGCATTGTTCCTGTTGTGCTCGTAGGGCAAACTCCTTAGCTTTCTGACGAAGTTTTAGAGGAGTTAATTCCTTCCTTTCTTTAGATTTGATTTTTTGTAGAACTTTCAATTCGATGGGTAGTCCATGACAATCCCACCCAGGAACATAATCTGTCTTGTGTCCCTGCAATAACTTGTATTTGTTGATTATGTCTTTGAGAACTTTATTCAACGCATGACCCATGTGCAAAGCACCGTTAGCGTAAGGAGGACCATCGTGCAAAATAAAGGGTTCTTTAATATTGTTCTGCGACAGTTGCTCGTAAATTTGATTTTCCGCCCAAAATTTCTGTAATTCTGGTTCGCGCTGCACGGAGTTAGCCCGCATACTAAACTTAGTTTGGGGCAGATTTACAGTTTCTTTGTAGCTTTTTGCTTCTGTCACAGTTTCAACTATCTGAATTTTGCTAAGGGTACGCTTATTATCTCATTTACATATTATTACTCGATCGCTCTACTTGTTATAGATATTCAGATAGGCGATCGCTGTTTTCCAAATATTATGACAACTATTTTATAATTATGACTATAGTAATTGACCATAGTTTTTTTGTGATGAAAGAAATTCAAATATCAACTTTCAAAGCAGAATGTCTCCGTTTATTAGACGAAGTAAGTAGGACTAAAGAAGGATTAACGGTAACTCGCCATGGAAAACCTTTGGTTGTAATTAATCCTGTCGAAGAACATGAACCGAGAAAAGGATTTGGTATTGCTAAGGGAACAATTGAGATTAAAGAAGATATTATCGAACCCGCTACAGATTTGTCTGACTGGGAGGTATTAAGTTGAAGCTACTTCTCGATACTCATATCTGGCTGTGGTATCTGCAGGGAAATTCTCGCTTGTCGGAGAATCTAAGACAAGTAATGAACTCAGCAGATACGGAGTTATGGCTTTCTCCCATTAGCGTTTGGGAGACTATAGTTTTAGCAGAAAAAGGAAGAATTGAACTAGATCGCGATCCTCAAGTTTGGGTTAAAAGATATCTACGCAGTCTAGATTTGAAAGAAGCTAGAATCACCCACGAGATAGCTATGAAGTCGCGATCTATAGAACTAACCCATCAAGATCCAGCAGATAGATTTATTGCAGCTACCGCAATAGAATTAGATTTAACTTTAGCAACTGTAGACAAACGCTTGTTGGGTTTAGATTGGTTGTCTACTGTATCTTAAAGCGATCGCACTCTTTCAAACATTGCGATCTTTATTTCAAAATTACGATGATATCAAATAATTCTTTGCCTACTTCTCCGCCATATCCTCGTACAAAGCGATCGCTTTTTTGATAGTCTTGAGTATTATGGAAAATTTCTTGACTCAGATCGTACATTTGCAGCAGCCGATTGTACTTAATCTCAAACAGCTTTAAATCGGCTTTGTAGTCTACTGATAAAGGATTTTGTTCTATTTCTGCTATTTTTAGATAAATGCGATCGCTCATTTCGTTTACACGAGCGGCATATTTTTGAAAGTCTTGTAGATTGTGTCTTCGTAGCAGTAGATTTTTGCGTTCTTTTGCCTGACGACTAAAGTACTGATTGAGAGTTTCTACTTTTCGACCGAGTTCGTCCAACTCAATTGTCGATTGATTGATCCTATCGAGGCTGCTACCAATGTAATAAACTCCACCTAAGATTGTGAGAATCAGGAATAGTCCATAGCCACCCAAAAACCAAAAAGTTCTGCTCAGTATACTAGTTTTATTAAAATGCTTGGCTGGAGTCATTGCTTTTCCAACTACATTTAAGAGATAGTAGTGTGCTACTCTTTCTAAATGATTAGCGAACTCGATCGCGCGTTTGGATCTATACTTCCCAAGTAGCTGACAAAAATAAACTTTATAATCGCCCAGAATTTCTCAAACTGTTATATTCATAGATTTTATTTATATCTCATAGCGTCAGCTCAACCAATCCACTCAAAACTTACGATGTATATTAGCGTTGTAATTCCCACCTACAATCGATTACCGATTCTGCAAAAAAGCATTCTTGCTCTAGAAAAACAGGAGCTAACCGACAATAAAATAGACAATTATGAAATAGTAGTAGTTGATGATGGTTCAAGCGATCGTACCTTAGCCTGGCTGAGAGAGAACAAGGCTCAATTACCCCACGTTAAAATATTCGAGCAAAATCATCAGGGTGCAGCAGCAGCCAGAAATTTGGGCGTGCAAAATGCTCTGGGCGATACTATCGTTTTTATTGATAGCGATTTGGTTGTTACCAATAGTTTTTTGCAGTCTCATGCCAATGCTTTGGTTAAAGGAGAGCGAGATTTAGGCAGCGATCGCCTTTTTACCTATGGTGCGGTAATTAATACCAACAACTTTGACGATCCTACTGCCGAGCCTTATAAAATCACTGATTTTTCTGCGGCGTATTTTGCTACGGGTAATGTGGCGATCGCCCGTAAATGGTTGGAAGAAGTTGGATTATTCGATACTGGATTTCAACTCTATGGTTGGGAAGATTTGGAGTTGGGAGTACGCTTAAAAAAACTCAATTTGAAGCTGATCAAGTGTCCCGAAGCAGTTGGCTACCATTGGCATCCTGCATTTAATCTAGAGCAAATTCCTCGGATGATCGAGCAAGAAATTCAGCGAGGAGAAATGGGTGTCATTTTCTATGAAAAACATCCCACTTTTGATGTAAAAATGATGATTCAAATGACAATTTTGCATCGTATCTTATGGGGAATACTGTCACTGAGAGGAAGACTAAACGAACGTACTCTTAAACCAGTACTCAAGTGGTTGATCGATCGCCAAAAACCTCAACTGGCAGAACAGGTAGCCCGTATTTTTCTCAACTGGTATAACGTACAGGGGGTTTATTCCGCTTACAATCGCAGTCAAGCAAAATAAACAACATAAAATTATTAAATTATTGTTGGTGTTATTTTTTTCGTTCGCCAAAAATGGTTCTGCCCAATCTAATTGCCGTCGAGCCTGCAGCGATCGCCTGAGTATAGTCCCCTGACATGCCCATCGACAATTCTGTCATATTCAAATTAGAGTAATGCTTTGCTTCGATGGTTTTAGCCAATTCTTTGGTTTCTTGAAATGCTGCCAGTGTTTCTTCTTCTGATAATCCTAAAGGCAAAATTGTCATCAAACCCTGAACTTTTAGCCAGTCGTACTGATTTAATTCGGCTAAATCTGCCAGTAATTCGGCTACTTCCCAGCCATATTTATTGGGATCTGGTAAAACTTTTACCTGAAGAAACACCCTTGGCATACAGTTAAGCTCTTTAGCTAATCTATTTAATCTTTTAGCTAAAGCCAAGCTATCAACGGAATGAATATAGTTGAAGTTTTCAATGATTTTTTTTGCCTTGTTCTTCTGAATATGCCCGATAAAATGCCAATTAATATCCGTCAAATTTTTGAGTTCTTCTTGTTTGGATAATGCTTCTTGCAGGCGATTTTCGCCAAAATCTCTTATCCCGACATCATAGGCATCTCGCATTGCCTCAACACTAACTTGCTTAGTAATTGCAATTAATTTAACCCGATCGGGAATACTCTGCTGGATTGAGGTTATTCTTTGCTGAATTGAGCCTTTCATTAAGTCTGTGAAACAAAATAAACTAAAAATTAGAGAAAAGTACGCTTATAAATAGCCTGAAGTTTTTTGTGTTTTTCTGCTTCGCGGTCTAACAATAATCGTCTCAATAAGCTTTCTACCAGCAATCTTGCTTCAGATCTACTAATAGGCTCGAAAGCAAGAGAAGTATCGACAGTTTTAACAACAAAAAATAAGCGTTGGGCGTATAGGGTAGTAAATAATTCCTGGCTATCTTTTAATAAACAAATCCTGTAAAGAAGTCCAAAGGTAGGGTGGTTTAAGTAAGACTCATTTTGTTGATTATTCACTCTGTAATTTTACTGATTTTTATGAGATGCAATTAATATTTTAAAAATTATACTACTCACAGATCCCAGATTGAAGATTAGTGCTAGAAAATGATTTATCAATAAAACGAAATAATGAAGTAAACCAACCAAAAACACCCAAGCAAATGTTATCAATGAACTGTTTTCCCGACTTGATCGTCGGTATTGAGACTATATATAGAGTAATTAGATCTACTTTTTGAGATTTTAACGCTATATGTAGCAAAACTTGGGTTATAGTAGAAGACCAGAACAACTATATTTGTTTTCAGTCTCACATAGCATATGCAGCCAACCCTACCGTTAACCGCTAATTCGCAGTCTATAGCCAGTGTATCTCCAGAAGCCCTAGAAAGCGAACTAGAACAGCAATCAGCACAAACTACATCTAATCTTCGAGACAGTGAAAAACAACCGCCTTTAGATAAGGCTGCAGAGATTCAGATAGTTAGGAGAGATGGTTCGCTTACGCCTCTAGATATTACCAAGATACGCTCGGTAGTTGAGTGGGCATGTGCGGGATATGATGTAAATCCAATTACCTTAGAAGCTGGTTTGACAACCAGGCTGCGCAATGGTGTAACCACCAGAGAAATTCAGGATAATCTGATAGATTGCGCCCTTGGTATGTGCAGCCCTGATGAGCCAGATTGGCGGTATGTGGCTGGTAGACTACACGTATGGAGTCTATGGAAGGATGCTAGGGTAAATCGTGGATTTGCTTATGGAGATTACCCACTAGCGGTTAAACTACAGTTAGATGCCAAACGCTACGATCGCACTATTCTTAAGTATTCTCAGGCAGAGTTGGCTGAGGCTGGCAGCTGGATCAAACCAGATTGGGACAAAGACTATGACTATGCAGGAGCAGTTTTACTCACCAAACGCTATCTGCTGACAAATGAGCTACCTCAAGAGGCATTTCTAACCTGCGCTTTATTACTCGCTTCTAATGAAAAGCCTGAAATTAGGCTAGATATCGCTCGAAGATTTTATGAGGCGATCGCCCAACGTAAGATTTCTTTGGCAACACCTATTTTGGCTAATTTGCGGATTCCCAACGGCTCTTTGAGCAGCTGCTTCATTATCGGCATGGACGATAACTTAGAAAGCATTTTTGAAGAAATTACTAATGCCGCCCGTATTTCTAAAAACGGTGGTGGAGTAGGGGTAAATGTCAGTCGCATTCGCGCTACTGGTAGCTGGGTGATGGGTAAAGAGAATGCCTCTGGTGGTGTGATTCCTTGGATCAAACTCCTCAACGATACGGCAATTGCTGTCAATCAGGGAGGCAGAAGAGCAGGCGCGGTTACTGTCGGCTTGGATATTTGGCATTTGGATGTCCCAGAATTTTTGGAAATGCAGGCGGAAAACGGCGATCGCCGTCGCAAAGCCTATGACGTATTTCCTCAACTGGTGATTGTCGATGAATTTATGCGTCGGGTCAAAAATAAGGAAACGTGGGCGCTGGTAGATCCTTATGAAGTTAAGGAGCAGCTAGGCATCGATTTAGCCGAACAGTGGGGTGAAAGCTTTGAAGCCACCTATGCCCTGATAGAAGCAGAACTGGGTAACAAAATCAAGCTTTACAAAACAGTTGATGCCCGCGAGCTATTCAAGCACATTATGCGGAGTCAGGTAGAGACAGGAATGCCATATTTGGCGTTTAAAGACACCATTAACCGCGCTAACCCCAATAAGCATGAAGGATACATTCCTGGGGTCAATCTTTGCTGCGAAAGCTTTAGCAACGTTAAGCCTGGAGTCGAAGCTCACTGCTGCAACTTAGTCTCCCTCAATCTGGCAAATGTCGATGAAACAGAAATAGCTGGCATGTCAGAACTGGCGGTAAGAATCCTCGACAACACGATTGATATTACTCAGCCTCCTTTTGCCGATAGCAAAACTCACAACGATAAATATCGCACCATTGGCGTTGGGTGTATGGGTTTGGCAGATTGGCTGGCAAAACGCCATTTGAGTTACCAAAGCCTATCCGAAATTAGCAGCTTGTTTGAAGAAGTAGCTTACTGGTGTACTTTTGCTTCAATGCAGTTAGCGAAAGATAGAGGCGCTTATGGAGCATTTGCTGGTAGTGAGTGGAGCAAAGGGAAATTATTAGGCTCCAAAACCTTGGCAGAAATTCAAGCCATATCCAATAATGGCGATCGCTGGAGACAGCTCTCAGAAGATATTCAAACCTACGGCATTCGTAACTCCCACATTACGGCGATCGCCCCCAACACTTCTTCTTCTTTAGTACAGGGATGTACTGCTAGTATTCTTCCTGTATATAGCAAGTTTTTCTATGATAAATGGGCTAAAGGTACTGTACCTATTGCACCACCATTCATTCAAGAATGTTTTTGGTTTTATCGCGAAAATAAAAGCCTAGACCAAAAAGTAGTAATCGAAGCAGTTGCCACCATGCAGCAGTGGATCGATACAGGTATTTCGATGGAATTACTCTTTAATCTCAATCAGGGAGTATACTTCCCCGAAGAACCAGAAAGAGCCGTAAAAGCCAAGGACATTTTTGAAACTTTAGTCATGGCATGGGAAAAAGGTTGTAAAGCTGTCTACTATGTTCGCACCGTGCAAAAAGATGATTTTAAGGAGTCTAGTGAAGGTTGTGCGGCTTGTGCTAATTAGGGCTTGCTGAAAACTTGGAAACGACCAACCACCAACAACTAATATGCCCTAAAGGATTCCCTCTGGTCACGAAGCGGCTACGTACATGCGGCTAACTATGCGCCTTTGTCGAAGGGGGATATCCCTTTAGGGACAATTAACAACTAACAACTAACAACTAACAACTAATAACTAACCACCACTAATTTTTGCTTTGTAGCCCAATTTAGTAACTATTTCCAGTAGCTTTTGCTTGTGTTCTCCTTGAATCTCCAAGCTATTATCTTTCACCGTACCACCACTGCCACACTGGCTTTTTAGCTTTTTGAGCAGTTTACTCATGGTTTCGGGTTTGTGCTGGAATCCGCTAATAATAGTAACAGTCTTACCTTTCCTTCCTGATCGCGTCGCCTGTATTCTCAGATCCTGCTGGTTGGGTGGTAAATCGGGGACGGCTCTTTCCAATGCCTGAGAATTATCTGGACTGCCAAATTCTTGATAAGCGATGCGTTTGCCTTTTGATTTTCCTTTGCCAGCCATA
>JBCDCO010000247.1:0-8063 GCA_039181635.1 Cyanobacteria bacterium P01_G01_bin.19
AGAGGAAATATATCCTTTATCATAAAACTCAACTAAAACAATGGTTGATGCCATCATAATTATCATCTGTATCTTCGCAGCAGTAAACATCGGATTCGATGGTTTGCAGTTGCTTCCTCCCGATATATTGGAAGGAGTATCTAATATTGAAGCTTTGCGATTTGTCATTGCAGGCTTTGCAGCTATCATCGGCTTGGGTATTGGGGTTGCAGTACAAACCACATACCGTCGTTTGGAACGCCAGATTCGCAATACCAAAATTGAAATCATTATTACTAGGGCGATTGGTTTGGTGATGGGATTACTAGTAGCAAACTTGATGCTGGCACCAATGTTTCTCCTACCAATTCCTAAAGAATTGAGCTTCTTCAAGCCGACAGTAGCGGTTTTGGGTAGCGTCATGTTCTCTTACCTCGGGATAAGCTTGGCAGATACTCACGGACGTACTTTCTTGAGATTGATCAATCCTAACAGTATTGAATCTATGCTCGTAGCAGAAGGTACGCTAGAAGCAATGCCAACTAAGATACTCGATACTAGCTGCATTATTGATGGCAGAGTAGAAGAGTTGTTAAAAACTGGGTTTTTAGAGGGACAGGTTTTGATTCCTCAGTTTGTGCTGCAGGAATTGCAGAATCTAGCCGATGCTAGCAACTCTCAAAAAAGAATTCGGGGTAGAAGAGGACTGGATATTCTCAATCAGATGCAGGAAGATTACCCTGATCGCATTGTGATCAACAAGGCAGACTATGAAGACATTGACACCGTCGATGCTAAATTAGTTCGCTTGGCTCAAGAAATTAGTGGCACTCTGTTGACTAATGACTACAATTTGAGCAAAGTAGCCAATCTACAAAAAGTCCAAATCCTCAACATAAACGATTTGGCTCGCTCTTTACGCCCGATTTATCTTCCTGGAGACAGTATAGAGCTAAAAATACTCAAACAGGGTAAAGAACCCCAACAGGGTATTGGCTATTTAGAGGATGGCACTATGGTGGTAGTTGAGGAAGGAAGTGGTAGCGTTGGCGGTGAAATTCAGGTAACTGTCACCTCATCTTTGCAAACTTCTGCAGGAAGAATGATCTTTGCCAAGCCTCAATCTGAAGCTGATACTGAAGCCGAAGCTGAATCTGGAAATTACACCAACGCAGCTAGTAAAAATAGCTCTTTACTCTAAGAAAAGTTAAGACCTAAAAATTTGTAATCAAAAAAGCGATCTCCCTAGACTAAGGCGATCGCTTTTTTGTTTCGATAGTCTGTATCTATCTTCTTTATTGCTGTTCGATAGTATCTAGTTTTGCTTGAACCTTATCTACAACATTATCTGGTAGGGGAATATAGCCTAACTCTTCTGCAAAATCCTGTCCGTCGGTCAAAGACCAATTAACCACATCTTTGAATGCTTGAAGCTTATCGGCATCGTCATAATTTTGATAGGCTAAAAGCCAGGTATAGGTAACGATAGGATAGGAGTTTTCACCTTCAGGATCGCTGACAAAAGCGCGGAGGTTCTCTGGTAAAGTTGCTGCACCCAAAGCATTGGAAGCAGATTCGCTAGTGGGGGCGACATATTGCCCTGCTTTGTTTTCTAGGGTAGCAGTGGGAATATCTTGCTGCTTGGCATAGCCATACTCGATATAGCCAACAGAGCCTTCTGTTTGCAGAATTTGGGCAGTTACCCCTTCATTTCCTTTTGCGCCGACTCCTGTAGGCCATTCTACAGTTTTACCTTCGCCAACTTGCTCTTTCCATTCGGGACTAACGGCACTCAGATGCTTGGTAAATACTCCAGTTGTACCGCTACCGTCAGAACGATGAACTACGGTAATATCGCTGTCGGGTAGATTTGCATCGGGGTTTAATGAAGCGATCGCAGGGTCGTTCCATTTAGTAATTTTACCTAGTAATATATCGACGTAAGCTTGACGAGATAGTCTCAATTCGGGAACATCAGGCAAGTTGTATGCCAGGACAATACTACCAGCGGTCATTGGTAGTAAGGCAACTCCTCTTTCTACAGCAGCAATTTCTTCATCCTTCATTGCCACATCGCTCGCGCCAAAATCAACAGTACCTTGAGTAAACTGTTCGACACCCGCGCCACTACCTACTGACTGATATGCAACCCTAACGTTAGGATTTTGCTTGTTGTATTCGGCAAACCAACGTTGATAAAGAGGAGCGGGAAAACTAGCTCCTGCACCTGTCAAAGACACGGATTTTCCTCCACCACCAGCAGAAGATTCGGTACTAGTTTCTGTACCACCACAGGCTGCAAGACTAAGAGATAAGGCTAGTATTGGTGCTAGCCACGCTTTCTTTTTAAGAGAAACTGTAGAAATCATGTATATATCTTGTTGTTAAACTGCTCAAGCTCGATCTTAGGCTTGTTTGTGCCCATCAATTAAGCTACGCGATTAAGCGATAAAAACAGGTGAAAATACACCTTGTGTTTTTATTGCTACATTAATTTATCTTGCTTTCATTACTTATAGATCAAGATATGGTTAATAGTTGGTTAACTAGAGATTAAATATACATTTTACGGGCGGATTAGGGTTCTTTTTAGTCGATTTTGAGTGATAAACTCTTGCCGTAGTTGTTCGGCAACTCGACTGAGAAAGCGATCGCCGATCTATAACTATCGTTTTTCAGCACTGATAAATACTCGCCCTCGACAATAACCTTATGCTTGCGGTTATGCGAAGCGGTATACCACAAGGGCACAATGTCCTTTAGGAATCCCTTTGGGACAACGGGAGAAAGGCACGGCGCTAACGCGCCCAGTCGAAGTCGATCTGCCCTTTCAGGGCTGTGCCGCATCTGACCCCCCTTCGGGTGAAGCAGTTTCTTTAAGCGGGGGAACCCCGCCAACGAACTGCTTCACCGCAACGGTTTTGTACCACAAGGGCATAACATCTCGCAATGCTCAATGTTCAATGCTCAATGACAATTCTTCTACCTCTTGAGTAATCTGCTTGATTTCGGTTTTGATGGTGGTAGCTTCTTTATCGATTGACTCGCTGGTTGCTATCTTGTGGCTCAGTTCTTCTTGTTTTGGTCGAATAATATCGGCAAACTGTTGCAGGCATTTATCTAGCTCCGCTGCCAAACTATCCTTGAGAGTCTTGGTATAGTTTTCTTGGAGATTGCGATAGGTTTGCTCCAAATCTGCTTTTACTTTTTTCCTTTGTCTGGGTAAAGCATTAAAGCTCATTAAGCCAAACAAGCCAGCAATCAAAAAAGCTGTAGCGTCTGCGGAGGCTGCATTAAACAAAAGCTGTCCGCCAAAACCCGTAGCCGCAGCCGTGATGCCTAACCGCCAAAAGCTATCTAAGCCTTCTTCAGCGGCGTATTTAATTTTGGCAGCAAACTCGTCTACTTCTAGTTTATCGGCATTAATAGGAGGAATTGTAAGACTACCACCGCTGACATCAATAGCGGTAGAAAGATCCTCTTTGGCTTCTCTGACAATGCGATCGCGATATTTAAGAAAAGTCGAAGTGGCTTCTTGAAAGATAGTCTGTAGGTTTTTATCTAGCTGAACCTCTTTTAACGTTTTTGCCAGCTTTTCTTCGAGCAAATCGTCTTCTTTAGTAATTCTGCGTTTTAAAACCGTCAGAAAAGATGTGTTTTCATCGATCAGACTGTTGGTTCCTTGGATCAAGCCATCAAACAAATCGTCAATATTATCGCGAAAAATACCAAACAGTAAATTGTATTCTTCCAGTCTTTCTTCGATACGGCGAGACGTGCGATCAAAAATTACCTTTTCTGATTCTAATTGGGACTGAATCGTTTTGTTTTGTTTTTCTAGCTTTTCTAAATAGACTAAAAGGGAGTTTTGGGGTCCTTTGAGCTTGAGTTTTACCTTTTCCCCCTCTGCCAAAAATGCCAGTAAAAAACCCTTGAGTTCGTCTACACCCGCACCAGTTTGAGCTGAAATGGCAAATACGGGGGGCATTTCTGCCAAAATGTCGTTTAGTCCGCTGCTGATATAATCCCGAATTTCTTTTGCTTCATGCTCTTTAACCAGATCGATTTTATTGACCCCAACGATGATTTTCCGCGCCCAGGTACGATCAACTAAAGTTAGAAAATCTTGTTCGGATTTACTGAGAGGACGCTCGACCGAAGTCACAAATAGAATAATATCTGCCTGTTGGAGATAGTTCTCCGTCAACTCTTGATGCTGTTCGATAATCGAATTGGTTCCAGGACTATCAATAAACACCAATCCGCCAAAACCCTCTGGCTTGTAGGATTCAATTTCTTGCGTTGTTGGTAAAAATCCTACATCAGCAATATCTTGGTTGTTTAGCTGGTTTAACAAGCTAGATTTACCTGCATTAAATTCACCACAGATAAAAATTGAAAAGGGATTGGCTAGCTGTTGTTTGAGGATGGCGGTATCGGGATTGAAATCAGGAAAAAGTACCTTCGCCTCCACAAAAAGACCTTCAACTTTTTCAATAGTTTCTAGGCTGCGGTCAAAGAGCTGTTGTTGTTCTCCTGAAAGAGTTAGAGGCATATATTCTCTTCCTTGATTCTATGATTGGTACATTCTAGATAGAAAGCTTTTAGCTATAGGCTTTCTCAGCGATTGAATCACTATTAAAATTTATGGTGAGTAAAGGGAGCAAATATAGGCGTTAGGTCGCCAAGGCTCGATCGCTCGACCATTTTACTTAGATAGCGTACCTTATGATTACAAAATTGCAGCAATGAAGCTAGTTTTTTTAAAATATATTCTTATTCTTCAATAGTTCGGACAAAATTTAATTGTTAACGAAATAATAGGACTTACAAACTCAAAAAAATCAATTATTGACCACTTAAAACTCCTCTAACTGCCCTAACTGCCCTAACTGTCCTAACTGTCCTAACTGCCCTAACTGATGATTCTTACAAGCGACAAAAAAATCGCCATTCGATTTCAAACAGCGATCGCCAAAATATTTGATGATAGTGCTTTATCTAAATAAATTCAAAGTCTTCTACCTCTAAGGAAACAATGCGATCGAATTCCACAATTCTAACGCCATCAACATACAGACTAGTTACTTGATAGCTATCTTCTGATTGGAGAGAGCCCGTACCGACATGAATATTCAAATCGAAAACACTAGAAACTCCAGCCCCCTCTAAATCGAAGATAATTTTATCGCCTTCCTCGCGATCGAAATCGGTAATTAAGTCTGCGCTGTGGGTGTCGGTAAGCATGAAACTATCAGCTCCATCTCCACCCGTCAAAGTATCATGACCCAATCCTCCCATAAGAGTATCGTTTCCCGAACCACCTTCTAGGAGATCGTCGTGATAACCACCCTGTAACAGATCGTCCCCCGAACCACCTTCTAAAGAATCATCGTGATAACCACCCTGTAACAGATCGTT
Organism: Cyanobacteria bacterium P01_G01_bin.19; assembly: GCA_039181635.1. Taxonomy (GTDB): domain Bacteria; phylum Cyanobacteriota; class Cyanobacteriia; order Cyanobacteriales; family Xenococcaceae; genus Waterburya. The sequence continues at coordinate 5,401 of JBCDCO010000247.1, forward strand.
CCCCGAACCGCCTTTTAGGAGATCGTCATGATAACCACCCTGTAAAAGATCGTCCCCCGAACCACCTTCTAAAGAATCATCGTGATAACCACCCTGTAAAAGATCGTCTCCCGAACCACCTTCTAAAGAATCATTACCATAACTACCAATCAAAGTATCGTTATCAGCCGTACCAAGTTGAACTATCATATTTTTGCTTTTTATAAGACTAGATTTATCTGTAATTTACATCCAGTATTGCAAGCATATTGATGGACGAAAACAGTATAAAGCCGATAAAAATAGCCAATATGATTTGATACTTAAGTATATTTAACCCTAGTAAAATCAACTAAAAAAGCTCCAAAGAATAGATTTCTTCGGAGCTTCAAGCTATCAAACTAAAAAATTAATTGCTAGCAGCGGTAGCGGGATAACAAACATTTGTTCCGCCCAAACCACAATAACCGTTGGGTACTTTACTCAGATACTGTTGATGGTAGTCCTCGGCATAGTAGAACTCTGGAGCGTCGAGAATTTCGGTAGTGATCTCGTCATATCCAGCTTTGCCCAACTCTTTCTGATAGGCTGCTTTGGAAGCTTCTGCTAGTTTTTTTTGCTCTTCGTTAAAAGTATAAATACCAGAACGATATTGCGTACCGTGATCGTTTCCTTGGCGCATTCCTTGGGTGGGGTTGTGACTTTCCCAGAATACCTTGAGTAAGTCTTCGTAGCTAATAACCGCTGGATCGTAAACTACTAAAACTACTTCGTTATGACCAGTCATACCGCTACAAACTTCTTTGTATGTTGGATTGGGAGTATGACCCGCAGCATAGCCTACTGCAGTAGTATATACTCCTTCTTGCTGCCAAAACTTTCTTTCTGCACCCCAGAAACAGCCCAGTCCAAAAATAGCCTGTTCCATGTTTTCGGGAAATGGAGGCTGAAGTGGATTGCCATTCACGTGATGCTTTTCTGGTACGGGCATAGACTCGCTGCGCCCTGGCAATGCCTCCGCTGGGGAAGGAATGCTTGCTTTTTTACCTAAACCAAATAGTCCCATAAAAATTACTGTTTAAATGATTGTTAACTTTTTTTACGCTTTATACCTTTATCATAAAAGAGTTTTCCTTATTAAGGGTTCGGCGATCGCGACTCGATGATTATAGATAACTACATCAGTCAATTTACTTATCGCTTATCTAAGAAGTATTGCTAACAAACCAAGATTATTAAGAACCAAAGCGATATTCTATAGGGCTGAAAAAGAGCTAATTGTTGTTGGATACTCTATTACGATAATATAGCCACAGGAAGACTGTACTTAGTAAATTTATTAGCTCTTTTTTGTTCAACATTAGCTAGGAAATATTTAATATATGAAAATTTTAGTAGTCGAAGATGATGAGCGCATTAGCGATGCCATAGTCGAATATCTTAGCGATCTACACTACGCGGTTGAAGCTGTTTACGATGGGCAGAGTGCTTGGGATTTACTAGACGTCTTTACCTACGATATGGTGCTGCTAGATGTGATGTTACCAGAAATGGATGGAATCACTCTTTGCAATAAGCTACGCAAAAAAGGCTTTGAGATTCCAATTCTGATGCTGACTGCTAAGGACACCCTAGAAAATAAAATTGAAGGGTTAGATGCAGGGGCAGACGACTATTTAGTAAAGCCTTTTGAATTAGATGAATTATCGGCTCGTATTCGGGCTCTGCTACGTCGCGGTGCGGGTAGTTCGCCGCCAATTTTAACCTGGGAAAAGCTACGTTTAGATCCCAGTAGCTGTGAAGTGTTTTACAATGATGCGCTGTTGCCGTTGAGTCCGAAAGAATACAAACTGCTAGAGTTCTTTTTACGCAACGGTCGTCGCGTATTTAGCCGCGCCCAGATTTTGGAGCATCTGTGGTCTTTTGAACAAGTGCCAGAAGAAGCTACTGTTAAGGCTCACATTAGAGGATTGAGGCAAAAACTAGAGACAGCGGGCGCACCCCATGACTTGATTGAGACAGTGTATGGTTTGGGATACCGTCTCAAAGAAGAACCTCAAGAACCCCAGCAGGTATAAAATTTACTGAAATTTGAAATGTATCACGGATTGCGATCGCGATTGCTCTTGTACTATCTAATAGTCATGGCAGCTATTTTAAGTATTTTTGGTACGGGGGTTTTTGTAGTCTTTCGACGCAACTTATACAGCCAACTCGATAAAAAGCTTTTAACTCTGGCTCAATCTGCTACTCCTTCGTTTACAGCAGTGAGAGATCGCGGCAGCAAATATCTCAATCAGGTACAGGAAGTTCCTTGGCGAGATATCTTTAATCGAGATCGTCAAAGCCTGGAATGGTTTGACGAACAAGGCAATTTAATCGGTCGAAAAGGCTTGATTCAGCTAGGCGTTCCCCCCGAAGTCGGTACGGCTTTTACCGAAAATCCCGAAACAGGGGAAGTGTTCCGAACTCATACCCTTTCGATGTTTGTCAACAAAAATGGCGAAGGTGAGCCGCCAACTTTGATTGGTTTTATTCGCGCTACTCAATCTAATGATGAAATAGAAGCAGCAAAAGAAGAGCTGTTTTGGATTCTGATCGTTGGCGGAATGTTGACCCTGGTTTTGATTGGTTTGGGAGGGTTTTGGCTGACTAAAAAAGCGATCGAGCCGATTGAAGCTAGC
>JBCDCO010000248.1:0-8011 GCA_039181635.1 Cyanobacteria bacterium P01_G01_bin.19
CTGGAATGCCTAGAAACTCAAGATGAAAATGCTCACTCAGTAAGCTCAATAAATCAGATTTACGTCTTAATTGACGCATAATCTGAGTTAAAGAAAGATGACGCAAGCCAGGATGATTTTGCAGCGAAGTGAACCATAAATAAGCCATAATTTTAATTAATAAGCCAGTATAAAGACCATCACCTCGAAGTCGCATTAATCCAATAGCCAGCAATGATTTCAAGATTTTCCAAAACTGTTCAATAAGATTATGAGCAAGCCAAATTCGCCACATTTCAACACCACGTAAAGATAAGCTACTGAAATCAATCAAATAAAAGGAACGAGTCGTGGTTTTGCGAAAAAATAATAGATTAACTTTTCCGAAAGTTGGGTTGGTCAGAGTTTTTCGTTGTGCAGGAACATCAATTCCCCAGTTGGTAGAATCATATTCAATCTCTTTTTTCCATTGAGATGCTGTTTTTTTTACTAACCCATCATTAAAGACATAATTGCTTTTACCGACTACCACAATTTTAGTAAACCCAAGTTCCTGTAATTCTTGTTTAAGAGGTTCAGAAACATACCAAGAATCCATACTGAGAGGAATAGTTGTAATATCTATATCATGCTTGGCAAACTCTGCTTTTAATTTGGTTAACATGGAGAGTAATAAACTTGGTTTGTCCGTATTTTTGCAACCTTGTTTAGAACAAAATAATAAATGGATTGGTATAGGTTTACCGTTAATTGTTAATACTATGCCTAGTAAATTTTGCCCATTGACTACTTTCTTCCAGCGCCCACTATACCAACTCCAGGTGCAACGTAATCGTTTTCCTACTCTATCAATTACACTATCGTCCACTGCCAGAGTAATATTAGCTCTAGATTGACTAGCTGCACTTTTTTTTTGACTTCTTTAATCTCTGCTGCTGCTTGAGAGACCATCATTTTGATGAGGACTTTTTTGAGTTTATATAGACTCCATTTTGAGATTTCCTCATATATTTTTTGAGGTTGAATGCCCAGATAATCTGCCCACTGCTTGGGATTATAACAGCCATAGGCATGGCTAATTGCTAATGCCATGATTATTTCAAAGGCTTCTAATTTTCCTTGTCGGAATTCTTGGCTAAATCTAACAAAAAAGCTTTGGATTATGCTAGAGATTTCGGTTCTCATTCTGGTTTTTGCTGGTTGGTCAGAGCATTTTCATCAGATTATATGCCTTTATCCCTCTATAATTCAGCCTTTTTGTATTTTTCGGAATTGTCAGTTCGTTCTGTCCTTTCTACTGCCAGGAAGCAAAATCTTAATTTGCTTCAAGTTTTAGCTGATATTTTTTCTGATCAACTTCCTGTTTTTTCTTAGATTACCTGAGTAGTTACAGATTTTCTTGTTATAATTAATAATCTATACTTATTAAATGCTAAATATACATACGCGTAGATAGTTTATCTTGCTACGCTGCTCGAACCAAGTACTAAAGATATTATAGAACTCAATAGTCCTGCGATTCGCAATCTAAAAGAAACTACTATGAAGAAAAGAAGTTACTTGATAAAGGCAATTTTCCTTCCCATAGCACTGGGGACGTTCGGACTACAAACGAAAAATGTTAGTGCGGCTAATAGCGTTGAAGTAGTATGCGATGCAAGTCAAGACTATCCTACCGTTACAGCCGTTCTTTCTAATCCCAAAGCTTCTTCCTCTAGCGTTGATGCGGCATCTCGAAGAACTACAATTCTCTCTTTTTTGCCTGAATATTTTTCTCCTGAAGAAGCTAATGCAGGTTGCCAGAAGACAGCGCAATCTTTAAATGGCTACTATGCCAGGGGCGAGATGAACTACCTTGCCAGCGATACCATCGACGGTGTGCCAGTAATTTGCGCGGTTGAAAGAAGGGGAGTTAGCTGTAATGGATATAAAAGCGAAATACTGTTTGGGGCAGACAGCTCGATAAATCCTAGCCAACTTCTTTACGATATGCTAGGTGGCAACTTTAAGGACTCTCAAATTCCTTCTTCTCGAACTGTGAGTCGTATCTATACAGATCTCAGACCCACCTGGTGGCCATTTTAAGAATGATTATTCAGTAGTGAAACTTTGTTAGAGTAAGCGCAGTTTGGTTGTCTAGCTGCAGTTTTCTCTAGCTTGTTTTGCCGCTTGATAGTCTGGATTTAGCTCGATCGCCTCATCAAAAGCACTGATACTTTGTTCGTTTTGTCCAGACTGACACAAGGTTTTACCTAAATAAAATAAAGCTTGAGCTCTTCTGATAGTAGAAAGGTTTTGATTTTCCAGGATTCGCTCGAACTCTTCTTTCGCTGCTTGATAGCGTTTTACGCGGTTTAAAACTATCCCTTTCCCTATTTGAGCGGGAAAATAATTCACAGAATATTCTAGGGCTCTGTTGTAATTAAAGATTGCGGGTTCGTATCGCTCTTGTTCTCGATAACCATTGCCGAGGAAAGTTAAGGCGATCGCAAATTCACCATCAACCAAGCCTTTTCCTTTTTCAGCTTCAATTTGTTCTAATATCTCGATTGCTTCTGCAATAGTTTTTAATGATTCTTCTTTTTTGCCCAATCCTTTTAAGGACTCGCTCTTGTTGATTAAAAAAATTGGTTCCGATTGGTCTATGGCGATCGCCTTGTCAAAAGCAGCAATAGCCTCTTCGTAACGTTCTAGGTTGTGTAAAGCTTCTCCCTGACAGTTCCAAGCGTAGATTGCTGCTGGATTGATTATGGTTGCTGTAGAACAAGATTGCCTCATCTCTTCGTACTTTTGCAATCCAGCTAGAGCATGTCCTCTGTTCGTCCAAGCTTGAAAATAATTGCTGTCGATGCTCAACAATTTATTGTATTCTGCGATCGCCTCTGCAAAGAACTTTTGCTGAAGTAGCTGATTGCCTTGCTGAAAAGTCTTTCTCACCCGAATTGCCTTAGCCAAACTGTCAAGCAACAGCAGAAATAAAGCTATCAATCCGAGTAGCATCAAAATATTTTTGGCTGAAAACCGCTTGGGGACTTTTGAAACAGCATTTAGCCCAGCTGCTGGTGTGGAAGCAGCGAGCATCGTTGTGTTAGGCTCAACAGGATTGCCTATTTCTTGTAATTTCGCTTCGCTCCAGTCCAAGTCGAATACGGCTTTATATATGGGATTGGCAGCAACCAAACGGTTTTTTTGCCTAGCGGCTAGCCCTATTGTTATTAACTCCTGCTGAACATCGTTCTGATTGAGAGCTACTCTACTAGTTAAGATCTGTTGATACAGCTTTAATAAACTAATTAGTCTGTCTTTGCTGCTGCTGAGCAAACGTTGTTCTAACGTTTTCAAGTGCTGTTCTACTGAGTGATCGCGCTGCCGACTGTTTAAGATTCTAGTTTGAACTATGTAGTCGACTTTTTTGGCTTTTTTTCCCTGCGTAATATTGCTAGACTCATGAGAAATCAGCTCAAACAACTTCTGCGTTAAAAATGACTGTCCTTTTGTCCAAAATAAAACCCGTTCTAAAATCGTTTCATCGATTATCTCTTGTTCTTCAAGGTTGAGCAATTTCAGCTTAATCTTATAAAAGCTGTCGTGTGCTTGTTGCGTAGATGATTTTTTACTTGTTTTGTGGGTTTTAGCGATTGCGTCACTGTTGCTAGCGTGATGCTGCTTGAGTAAAGAATTTAAAAAGAAATCGACGGTTGTTTTTTCCAGTAAACCTTCCGCTATAGCTTGCTCGCCAAACTTTAGTTTGGTTATCTTTTGCTTCTCTAAGATGGTCTGTATCTGGCGATCGTCGAGTAAGTTAGCTCGTTTGAAATATTGACCGATTGGCTGTTTGGGTTCTTCTTGAATAAGCTCTTTCCAGCTTTCTGCAAAGAAATCTGCCGTTTTAGCATTAATATAGCCTCTAGCAGCTAAAATTTCGCCAACTCTTGAGCTTTTGTTGTCTTTGTGCTGTAGGCTTAGAGCCTCTTGGACTTGCTTTGCCGATACAAGACCCGCCTGTTGTAAAATTGCGCCTAGAAGCACTTTATTTCTAGATGAAGACACGATATATATCTAATCAAGTTATGGTTGGTTTAATAGTACAAATATATGATTTATGTCTGCTTTGATGGCACCATAGTACATTTTGCTGTGTCTTCATTTTTTACTAGAATCGATTACTGTACTAGCCAAATAGCGAAACAGCTTGGTTCAACGTTCAAAGAGAAACAAGCCTGAATTGCAATCTCTATTTGAGATACGCAACATTTTTACTTATCTTATCAACAATTGAGAACATGTTCGCACGCAAACAATTAGTCTAACAATTGCCTTATTCTGCATCTTAATTTCTTTTTAAGAATTTCTAGAGTTGTCTTGAATACTGTGGTTTACCCTCATTTGTTAGCTAATTTATGAAATTATTAGCCGACAGAGAAAAACAAATCGTATTTACAATTGATTTAATGATTTTGTATGTTATCATTAATCTCGTGGCAAAAGTGACATATCATGATGTGTCTTAAGTTTCACGTCAGTCAGGGACTGTAGTTCAGCTGGTTAGAATGCCTGCCTGTCACGCAGGAGGTCGCGGGTTCGAGTCCCGTCAGTCCCGTACAAGCTCATAGTTTTGGCTCATCACTGCGTATTAAAAGTAGCCAAAAAGTTAGGAGGCAAATTTATTTTTGCTCCTTAGTGATGGGTGATTGGAAGAACTTTTTCCTGGCTAGAGAAATCTCGTCGTTTACGTCGTGACTATGAAATGCTAACTGAAAATAACGAAGCAGTTGTCTATATATTATGTAGTTGTGATTTGGCTCATGTTAAGAGGAGTGACTGACAATGGGGGAGAAAAAAAGGCTTTATTTTCTTCTTCATCCAAGTTTACGAAAACATTCTAGGTTAATTTGACAATCCTTTTGAACCCAATGTCAGCAACTTGGAGAACCGAGAGTTAGGATCTTGAGCGAGGGTAATGCGATCGCCATATTCAATGACTTTTCCTTGTTCTAGAATTAAGATTTGGTCGGCTCTTTGTATGGTTTTGAGGCGGTGGGCAATAATAATAGCAGTACGACATTTTAGTAGTTTTTCAATTGCACTTTCGATTAACATTTCTGTTGTGGGATCGAGACGAGAAGAGGCTTCATCTAGAATTACTAAACCTGGATTTTTAAGAAATACACGAGCAAAGGCTAGCAGTTGAGCCTGTCCAGCAGAAAGTCCGCTACTATCAGCACTAAGAACAGTATCTAAGCCTCCCCGAAGCGAATGCAACCAGTTTTTGAGTCCTAGCAATTCTAATACTGATAGAATTTCTTGATCGTTAATAGCAGAGTTAAAGAAAGTCAAATTATCACGAACGCTAGCCTGAAAAAGCTGTACATCCTGAGTTACTATTCCCACCTGTTGACGCAGTTGAGATATGGGTATTCGGTCGATTGCCACGTTGCCTAAATGAATTGTTCCCAAGTCAACATCGTAAAATCGCATCAGCAGACGAGCAAGGGTAGTTTTACTACTACCAGTATGTCCTAGTAGTCCCAGTATTTTACCAGGGTGAAGATTGAGGGAAATGCCCTGTAACGTCCAATTTTGTCTCTCGTCTTCTCCCTCGCCCCTTTGCTCCCCCGCCCCTCTGCTCCCTTGTCCATAACTAAACCAGACGTTTTCTAAATTAACTGAGAGTGCTTTTGATGGCAGAGAAACCTGTCCTTTGTCCTGTAAGTATGACTTTAACTGAAATAGCTCACGTATGCGATGAATACTAGCTTCGACTTGCTGAAGTTGTTCTAGTTCTTCACGAATACGCTCGATAGGTTGACTGAGTAGATTGGTATAGTAAAAAATCAGATAGGCACTGCCAATAGTAATCGCTTGACGCTGCCACAGATAAGCAGCTAAGGCAAGAGCGATCGCATTACCGATAGTGAAAACTCCCACGCTACCCGTCCAGAGTAGGGTACTGGTAAAACGAGCCTGATGATAAAGAGGTAGCCAGCCCTGTAAAACTCGATAAAACCTTTGCATTACGTAGCTAACTGCACCGTTGGCACGAAGGTCTCCTCGTCCAGCAATTTGTTCGCCAATAAAGCCAAAAAACTCCGCACTTTTTTGACGGTAGCGAGTCCAGGGGACGACAGCAAATCTTTGTACCCTGAGTAAAATCGATAGTGCCAGACAGGAAAAGACAGACAAACTCATACCAGCCCGCCAGTCTTCAAAGAAGAGAATGGTCAAAATGCCAAGCAATAAAATACCGTTGCCAAAAACATGAATTACCAGCTGCGAAAAAAAGCGAGAAAGAGCTACGACATCACCATCGATACGTTCGATCCATTCTCCTGGTGTCCGAGTTTTATGATGGTCAAGATCTAGGTTTAGGCAGTGTTCGGCTAAGTCCATACAGAGATCATTGGTTGCCGTCCAAGCTACAATTTCACTCAGGTAAGTAGTCAAAATTGCCAAAATTTGATTAAGCATCGCCACGCCTATAAAGACTAAAGCGGTGGTAATTAAAATTTTTGTCTCTCCTCCTTCTACAGCCGTATCGATGAAGTAGCCCAGTAGTTGCGGATTGAGGATTTGTAGGACAATACCGCTTAAAAGGGCGATCGCCAGTTTTACTACTCGTCCTTGTTGTGGTTTGAGATAATCAGATAGAAGATCGCTATACTGCTTGAGAGGAATTTTCATAAAATTAATTGGCAGATAACAGATAGCCTTAAAAGACTAATTAAACTTGACATTTAAGACAATCGCTTTAGGACGCATCGCACTAGCAATTCTGGAAATACTTCAACTCGGTCGTGTGTTCCTATAATTTTTTATGCGTAGAGCCAAAAGCTAAAACCTAATTTCTCAAAATCGCAATCTAATTAAAATTGAACTACCCGTAACGACTATACTAAAAAATTTCACTCAATTTGATTCCTAAACGGAGTTTTTTGACTCCTAAACGGAATAATTCTTGAAAAGTAGAGATAATAAAAATTAGGAAACTTTAGCAAAGCCTTATTAGATTTTAAGGCGATCGCTTTCTATTTCATATGTAGGGGAAAGGCTAACTGTTCTCACTGCTCTAACTGCGTCCCCCACGCTCAATTTGCCGATGAAGTATTTTGTGATTTCTTTTGACCACAATTAAGTAATTGTTACCGCCATTGGCGATCGCACTTCCATTCAATCAACATTAGACACAATCCAATCTATTCCCCCGAGAATTGGAGAGCTAGGAGGGCAGAGTAAAGCGATCGCAGTCATTACACACATCACACAGCGGCTATCATTAACGATAATTATAAATATGTAAGTTTTGCCAAAAGAACTATGAACACTCAACAACTATTAAGCCACATCACTACTAATTCAGAAGTAATGGTAGGTAAGCCTGTAATTAAGGGTACGCGCTTAACAGTAGAATATATCCTCAATCTCCTAGCACAGGGCGCATCAGTTGCCGACATTATGGAAGAATACGATGGTTTGGCAGAGGCGGATATCAGAGCTTGTTTATTGTTTGCTGCTCAGTCTCTTGAAAACACAACCTTTATGCCATTGAGCGCAAACCCTAAATAAGAATGCGTTTTTTGGTCTATGCTTTACCCATAACTCCCGAAGCTCTTGTTCAGAATAGCTTATAGCCCCCGATATTGTGCTTTATTTTTGCTATTTACCCTTTATTTTTGGCGATCGCTAAAAATTTGCTCCTGAGAACCCCTATCTTTGGGTAGGTAGCTCAATTGAGATGGATAGATTAGCCAAAAGTATCATCTTCTAAATCCTTACAGAGCAAGTATTTTACGACTTATGGGTAAGGCATAGGTTTTTTGGTAGATGAGTGTACTGGCACAAGAGTAGCAAATTGGCTGAAAGAAGAAGGATCCCAACGTGAGTTCGAAGTTCGGAATTCGGAGTCCTAAAGGACATTGTGCCCTTGTCCCAAGGGATACCGCTTCGCATATGGTATACCGCTCCGCATATTAGGAGTTATGTTATTCATAACGAAAGAATCAGGAATTCAAACCTTTAAAAATTAAAGAGTTAC
>JBCDCO010000249.1:0-7992 GCA_039181635.1 Cyanobacteria bacterium P01_G01_bin.19
GACACAAAATATAGTTTCAAATAATGTGGTCTCAAAATAGCGATAATTTCAGGTCGAGCCGATTATGATTTCAGTCCCTTACAACTAGTAACCAAAAACGATTCAAGACCAATATCAAGTCCAATTCCACGACCAAAAGGCAACGGATCGGGTACTTTGATATCGCATTGAATTGTAACAACTGCGTACCACACAGTCCCCCTTACTCTAGATACTATTCTTACCCCTTTTACTTTGAAACCATCTGGAATTGGACGATGCTGATTTATAGCAACCTGCCCAATTTTAGGCAGCTTAATAAATCCATCTTTAATTGGATTTTCTTTAAACTGAGGAAACAAGAAAGATTGGTATCTGCCAAACTTCTTAAACCGAGGAAACCCAAACTTCTCGGATTTGAATCTTTCCCAAGTATTATGCAGTCGCTTGACGCAATCCTGAGTTACCTGAGAGTGGACGTCTTTTAAATACTCATCAGTTTTTTTCCACTGAGTAAGCTGTCGCTTTTGTTCTAGGTAACTGGGAAAAGGAATATCGGAAGACATTATATATTACCGATTGATAGAGCAAGAGTACAGACTACACTTTCTCGAATTGAGCCAATCTTTTAGATCGCGCAAGCATCTGTTATACAAACGTCTGCACGTCTCCAGCCAGCCAAGCATCAGCTCTTGCTGTTGGACAGTCGGATTAATTCGGTATGTGTAATTCATGGTCAACATAGGTTAATTTTAGCACAGTGTAGTAAATGCGATAAAATTAATCTAGTGCCAGCCCATGCTATCATCCCGACGTTCGCTCCTACATCCTTGGGAGCAGAACGCGGGGCTTCCCGCACGGATGGCTAATTTTGTTAAAGTAAATACTACAATTAGGTAGTGTAATAAAGAAGTGTAACAAGTTAGATTTCTCTTCCAAACTCATAAATCTTGTTCGTAATGTTAAATGCTTTCTTTCTATTTTCTGCATTTTATACTTACTCACAGTCCTTTCTTCTGGATTGAGATGACGCTCATAAGTTTTTAAGTTATCAGTATAGAATTTAGTAATTCCAAATGGTTTGAGCAATCTTTTCAGTTTGAGAAAAACTCTATCTTGTCTTCTTCCTAGCACAAAAGCTAAAATTGCTCCTGTTTTATGGTCAATTGCGTGCCATAACCATCTTTGATAACTTTTCTTTCCCACATAGCTTTTCATTTCATCTACTTCTACTTTCAGAATCAATACTGTAGAATTTGATTTGTTTTTTTCTTTTAACCATTTATAATTTACTTGTTCGATTAATGATTCTTTTTTTTTAATTCTGACATTACCGTAGAAGCACTAATCTTTAAAACTCTAGCTGTGTCTCTAATTCCGCTTCCATTAGTTACCATTTCGCCAATTTTTTCTTTAACTTCTGGTTTGTAGCCACAGTTTGTATAATCCAAAATAAAACTAGAACGGAGGCATTCAGTATTACGGCAGCGATAGCGTTGTTTCCCTTGATTAGATTTCCCATTTTTGACTACATTTGTCGATTGGCAATAGGGACATTTAACTGCTATCCAAACCGTCATAATGATACTTGAATCTCAAACTTTTCTTACTTATTTTATTTTACCTGATACACTTTTTTATTACACTACCATCATTTACAGAGATACTGTACGAGATCTGCAATCTTGTTAGTTAAATCTGGTGAAGGATTTTCTACAGAATATAGTTGCTGTAGGGCATCTGACCACAGTTGTTGCTGGACAAAATAATCTGCCTTAGCGATCGCTAGTTCCTCAGCAGTCGCGCCTTGTTGCTGTAGTTCGGTTTTGAGAGTTTTTATCTCCCTAGCGATCGCTTCTCGTTCTAGCTGTGGCATTAGCTTAAAACTTTGGGGTGCATGGGTTTTATTGTTATTACTCAAGACCCAATCATAGACAAATCCTGGCTTTAGTTTTTCTCCCGTATAGGCAAGAACATTGGTATTAGGTGGAAGTTTACTCTCCCAAATCAACTGTCCGTCTCTTTCGTAGTTATAGTTGGAAGTCGAACTAATTAAATCGATTTCTGCTTGAGGTACGGTATCATGCAAGATAAACAAAGGGCGATCGCTCCAGATTGTTTGTTCGCCCACACTACCAGGAGAAACAAAACAAACATCTCCTCTCGAAATCAAGCTATTTTCTCGCGACTTAAAGAGACTAAGAATTCTTTCCAAAGCCGAACCAGACCTCGTTTTTTTTGCCTGCGATTCTGGCTGGTTTTGAGCGTCAACTGCCACTGATGTCAGACATAAAGCAGTTGATGTAGAGAGCAAAATTTTAATAAGCCGATGGTATTTATACATGATTTCTTTTAATTGATGGTAGTAAATAAGTCCAGATCGCTACTGTTGGTAGCAGCCAAGGAATTAGGATAGCTCCTAAAATATATAGCTGTAGACCGACTAAACTCCCAATAATTGTAGTACAAGACATTATTGGGAGTAATAATTTGGGGCTAACTTTTTGTCTTTCCAGACTAAGTTTGATGCCTTTAGCAATTAGTAAAGCAGTTAATATTGCCCACAGTTCGGGAACGGGGACGACTAAACGGCGGTCGATTAAATGATGAGTCATGTATGCTAAAAACTCTGAACCCGTGAAAGGAGTCCGATCAAGGTTAAGGTTTTTTTCAGGCTGCCAGTAGGCGATCGCTGAAGGGGTAGCAAAATTGTCCGAACCTTCAACCAATCCTGCTTCGCTATATCCTCCCGAACCAATAATTACCACACGATCGCGCAAATCGTATTTGTTATTAGCCAGTAGCTGCCATGCAGGTATGCGCTCGTAGATTAGATCTGGTGGGAGGGAAAAGTCTTGAATGGGACGCAACCACTGTTGACCGATATTTTGTATCGCCGTAGTTAAGGGAGATTTAACTAACTTTTCGGGTTTATAATTAGGATTGCTGGCGAGATAGTCATTAAGAGAATTACGCAAACTAACCTGGCTGTTCAAATCGGGTTGTAGTGTCGAACCAGAGTCATCTCTGATAATTTGAATTGCCGACAGCAAATAAACCAAAGGACAAGTAGAGCTACAATTATCCGACGGCTGGCTGAGATAGTAGTTGGGTAAACTATCGGTAGTGTATCCCTGTAAAGTCCAGTTAGGGCTGCCAATGCCAGTTTCTGGGGTAACTCCTATTTCCGTTCCGTCTATTTCTTTGACCGAACCAAAGACAAACCAAGTTTGATTTTTAACTACAGCATTTTGCACCGATCGCGCTAGGGTAGAATCGTTTTGGGGTTGAGGACGGTCAAAAAGATAATCAATGCCAATAATTTTTGCCTCCCTTGTTACCAGGCGATCGATTAGGCTAGCCAAATAAGTACGATCCATTGGTACGGGGCGATCGATTCCCGCTTGTGCCAAAGACGGCTCGTCGATGTGAACCAAAGCTACGGGTGCTGCTGCTGTAGGTAGTTGTCCCGTCAAGTCGCGATAAATAGCCTGTGCTAGAGTTCGCTTATCTAATAAGAAAGTCTGCACGGGTGGCAGAATACTCAACAGACATAAAGCACTAGCTACTAAGGCTTCGGCACGGTTGGGCAGCCATTTTTTAACTCGCTGTTGCCAACCCCAAGACTGAATACGATACAGTCGGGCATCGGGATGACAGAACAAAGAAGGAATTAGATAAGCGGAAGGATAGGTCAGATTTTGCGATCGCTTGAGATGATTTTCCGCATCGGTTAAAGCCTGCTGTACGTCTCGATCGTTTGCCAAAGCCTGGAGAAACTGTACCAGAAAAACTTGAGCTACTCGGTTGTGAACGGGTTCGCGCATGATTGCTACCTGACTCAATCCCAGATCAATTAAAGAGTTGGCGATACTCAAACCGCTACAGGAATTAAATAGAGCAAATTGTAACCCGTTAGCCAGAGCAGTCTTTAGAGGCTCGGCAATTTCGTTAATAGAAAGCGCGATCCCAGGAGCGATCGCCAGTTCTCCCCCCGTGATGGCAGTTTCATTGCTATGTCCCGCAAAAAATAAAACCTCCCAACCTCTTGAATCGCTCAAAGCTGTCTGGATCTGTTGTTTTATCTCGGCTGCTGGCTGTTGGGGTTGCCAGGTAACAAATTCAATTTCTGCTACCCGTTCGAGGGTTTTAAGAGTATCGCGATCGCCTTTTAGATCCAATCCCGTATCGTCCCCTAAAATAGCCAGTATGCGGGGTTTACGGGGGGATTTTACCGAGCTTTGATTGTGGTTAGTAATATTTCTCGGACTACGAGCGATCGCTACAGTACGACCGAATTCTGCCCCTAGTTCCCAAGTTTCCCAGGGTAGTCTTTCTAATTCCTGGCTACAGGTTAAAAACAGGCTTATGGTCGTTTTGTTATTGTTAACTTCACTGGCAATTTTCGACCTAATTTCGTAGAGTTCTTCCCGTCGAAGCCAACGATGAAATTCGGACAATAGTTGAGCCTCAGCCTGAACTAACTGACGGTGCCAGTCTTGAGGCAAACTAATTTTACCTTGTTCGTTTTTGGGTTTGCGGACTCTAGCTCTAAGTGCCGTTTTATAGAAGTTTAGGTAGGCATTACGCCAAGTTTGGTATAGCTGGGACAAAGCATTAGGATAGGTCAGAATTGTCGAAGTTTGCTGTCCTTTACCCCAGGTCAATTTAAAGAGACAGGTGCGTTCTACTTGCTGTATTTCTAGCTGGAATTTCATCTTTTGCGATCGCGTCTACCTACTTAATTAAAGGCGAAATTGGGAAAAACAAAAGTTTCGCCATTGTTCAACCTGACGTTGACGGTGAATTGTTCGTCGAGTTCGCCAATAACTTGGGTATAAAGATAAGAATCTGCCGTATCTTCGGGGACGACCCTTTCATCGAGGAGCGTATCGTCCTGTTTTAGCTCTAATTTTAATCCTTGAGGTAGATAGTTATTTGGTTTTGCTCCCAACACCAACAGTAGAGTCCATTCTGGCGTTTCTGGGGTTTCTTCTATTGCCCAGGTAACTGCAAACAACCGCATTTCATGGTTAGCTACATAAAAATCTTGACAAGCTCCGCGAGCCTCTGGGGGAATATCTTCGCCGCTATCTCTTAATTGGCTAACAATTGCCTCAAATTCTTCGGCAGGAGATTCTCGGTTAATAACTTGAAGATCGCGTAAGCCAGTGGGAGCAAAGGCAGGTGCGGGTAATAACGTCCAGGCAAGATTTTGTGCCAGTTCATCTAGTTCATCCGACAGCCAAGCTTTGACATTGATTGCCTGCTGAGTAACCTCAGCCATAGTTGTAGAAAAGTTAGCGCGCAAAGAAGCTAAAGCATTGCGAACGTTCAGTCGATTGGTTTGTAGTTCGTCAAGCCAGCTTAAGAGATTGGGATTGCTTAAAATTACTGCCCCCTGTTCCCAGGTTAATATTTGGTGCAGGGCATTACCAGACTGTAGTTGGGGAATTAGGGGTTCTAGCTGGCTTTGAATATTGTTAGATGCAGTGGCGGGTAAAATGATGGCATTTGGCTCTAAACAGCGCAATTGTAGTAACAAATCGTCAGCTTCGCGATTAAACCAGGCTAGGGGGAGTTCGTAAGTCCAGTCTGTATCGGCAGTTAAATTAGCGGTTTGTTTATGGGTTAAAATCTCATTATGACTGATAAAGCTACCTATACTGACTTCTTGTTGTTCTTCCACTACATTGATTGAAACGTAAAAGTGGGCAGCATACTCTGGTAAGTCTATTAAGGCGCGATCGACAGTAACTAACTCATCAATTGTCACGCCGTTGGTTAGCAGACAGATTTTATATTCGCCGACTATTAAGTTAAATACGCCATCGATATAGTTGGCATAGTGAGGCTGATACACAGAACAGTTAGCATCATCAATGCTGAACGAACTTTCTCTGGACTCCAGCCAGGTGGTAAAGCCAAACAAAGCCAAACAATTGAGATAAGTCCGCCACTGTCGTTCGGAGTCTTCCAGGCGATCGCTTAACTCAACTGCTCTATCTACTTGTTCTGGAGTGAGTTCGATTCCCGTCTCGGAGAATGATTCAAAGTCCAGTAAGAGGTTACTGTCAATATTGTAATTAGTCATAATAATTCTTTTATTTAGTTTTGCTTAAATATTTTTATTTCTCACAGCCTAAAGGATATGCATAAAAATAATTTGTGCTACGTATGATGGCGATCTAGATAGTCGCAAATGCGTCGGGCTAAGATGCTGGCGGTGCTATCGGCGATACTGACTTCTTTCTCGGCTTCATCGATAATGCGATCGATTTGTTCGCCCAAGGCAGCTTCAATTGCTGCTTCCCTTTGCTTTAACGCTGCTAAATCTGCTAATTGGTTCTGGTTCATCGTCCAATCACGCATTAGCTGTAACATATCGTGACGAATATCCGCTCTAAGCTCTTTTAGCTTGAGTAATCTAGTTACCTGATACTGAGCCTCCAAACCAATTTTAGGAGCGATCGCGCCCATCGACTCTCCTCGACAGTGAAATAACTCTAAAGCAGAAATAAACTGGGGTGCTTTGGCTGCTTTCTTGCCTTTAAACTTGCTCAAGCGGATATTTATTACATTGGCGATCGCCCTATCCAAACTTGTTTGAAACTGCTGCTGGTAGGATTTGAGAAAATCATCCTGATCCTCATCAGAATCCGCTGTCTCTGAAACAACCGCAGCCTGCATTCCTTCAGTATTTCTCTCTGCGTTATCGAGAGATTCCTGCTTCATTCTGCCACCGCGAACGTGAATGCGATATTCCCGCAGCAAACTAGCTAGCTGTTCTAACTGAGATAGTGTTTGTTCTGGCGACAATAATAATCCTTTTTTTTTCGTCAAGCTAGCAATTCTGGTTAACTGTTCTGCTGTAGGAGTTTGGCATTTTCCTTTTCCCTGACGATTTTTTAAGCGATCGCGTCGATATACGGCATGATAAGACAATAACAATAAGCTCGCTTGCTCTATTTCTGAAGGCGTTAAATTGTGAAACTCCGTTAAAATTCTTTTGACCTGCTTCTCATTAGTATCGTTGAGGATTGCCCAGTTGCTAATTAGATATACTCCCTGTTCCAATAAAAAACGCTGAAGCTCTCGATTTTGTTTGACATATCTGGTCGTCCAGGTTGTAAGATTTGCTTTGTGAGGATCGAAGGTTTCAAGAATTTCTACGGACAGAGGTTTATATTTGCTGTTGGTTGCTTGAGAGTTTGTAAGCGAGTCGCGAAAATTATCTAGAGTATCGTTGAGAGTATAGATATAAAGATCTTGACTGCTAAAGCCATGTTCTCTACCAAACTGTAGATCCAATTGAATGCATACCTGTCTAATTTGATGGGAAATAAAACAGCGCAAACATCTCTCTGCTGATATGCTCGTTTCTTTTTTGCGTTTCTTTTCCGTCAGCAGCTCTCTTTGTATTGAAAGATCGGCTAGATCTTCGCAATCATTTGTGGTAGCAAACCGCATTTGAAAAAATTGTTTTGCCTGACTTATTTCCGTTATGGCAATTTTTCCAGAACTGTCAATTCTAACTAAATTCCAATATTTAGACGCTAATTTCATCAATATTTAGAAGTAGACGATTAAGATTGAAGTTTAAACTAAAAGTTGTGTAGGATAAAAAAATATCTTTAAAATCAGCATAATTTGCTGATAGCGTAGCAAAGCTTTGAGTCGTCGATCCTGTTAGCAAATTTAAAAACCGCATTTAAGGGGTGGTGTTCTAAATCTGTGTATTCTCTGATTATAGATCTAAGCCAAATTCGTATCTATTTATATATAATCCAATCACAATATCGTGCATCGTCTCTGATTTAGAAAAGCAGATTGTTTTCCTGGCTAATCTTTTAATTCTGGTTCTCAAGGTTAGGTAGTGATAGGCAAGTAGTGATGAAGCTCAAATCTTTGCCAGTTCTGCATTATATCCATGAATGAAGTACCAAATAGCTCCAATGTGATTCTGGAGTTTTTTGGAGAATGAAAGACTTTGTCGGACGAGGCGAGAAATAC
>JBCDCO010000250.1:0-7982 GCA_039181635.1 Cyanobacteria bacterium P01_G01_bin.19
AAAATAGTGTAGCCTAATTTTTTGATACCATCCCTCGTCGTCCAGCGAGACAATTTCGGGGGTGATAGGCAGGTGATAGCGTTGTTGAAGTTCGTACTTCCTTAGCTGGCGGCGATCGTCGATTGATTTGATTAGCTGTTTCTTGAGAGTTTGATATTGCAAATCGTCTAGGGTTGGTGAAATAGCGATCGCTTCACATTCTGCCTGATAGTTTTGAGTGCTTATTTTGGTTATTTCTGCCACCAGGCTATTATCAGCCGTCGATTCTGGCTTAGATTCTGGCTGTTGGAATTTAAATTTCGTCGCATCAATAATTTCGTGTCCTTCCGCTTTTAATCCCGCTATGACACAGCTGCGATAATTAATTGCCCCTGCGTTAAATCTTACTGCCATCTTTGCCCAACAAAGAAGAGATTCTGCTTGGAACCCCGTATCCAAATCGTCTAAATAGGCGAAGTCTGACTGCTGCAACAGACGAATGTTTAACTGAGTAAAACGTTGATTAGAACTCAGCAAAGCGGGAATAGAGGTAGAACCGTTGCCGACTTTGTTATAGCTGTAGGTGGCACACCAAAGATGACGGGGAACATTTTCTCTCAGGCGAGATAAAGTTTGCCTGACAGCATTCTCTGCTTGAATACCTTGAGCGATCGCCCATACGGAGGTAAAGCAATCCTTGAGATCGATGGATATTCCCGTTTCGATTGAGGGACTAGATACCACGATATCGTATTGCCACAAAATTTCTTCTAACTTAGCAATGCAGCCATAGGCAGGATGAGCGCGATCTGCTAAAGATTCTGAATCGATACGCAGAATCTTTTTGTGGGGAAATTTTTGTTGTAGGTATGCTTCTAAAGTTTGAGTACTCCATTTGCTAGTCAATTTCTGCGCGGAAAGACAGACAAATGGCTTACCTCCTTGTTGAATATAAGTTTCTAAATTGCTGACTAATTGCTTGGGACTTTTTCCACCATAGTTATATACTTGCCAAGATACTTGGCGATCGCTATGCCACACATTCTTGATGATATAAGGCTGAAGCTCTAATCCTGACAAAGAAATGAGATAATCTAAGGCAATATCGCTTAAATCTGCATCGGCTACGTATACTTGTCCTTCACAAGCTAAAACATTTTGCATTAAAATTTTGAAACATTTGAGTATTTCTACTCGACGTTCCTTGCAAGTGCTGGAGTTCAGAGTGTGCCACAGCACTTGGTCTACCTCGTCAATAATAACTAGGCTGTTTGACCAGTTTTCTGGATCGAATTTGGCTTGAGATGAACCATGCAAAGAATCAATACAAAGACCATATCCCAGAGCATTATTATCAGATCGATCCACATCGCTAACATAAGGCAAGCTAAATCTTTGACATAGATCTTTGACTAACTGTACTCGATGACCGATGACCAAAATCTTTTGCCCGCGTGCAATCGCCTTCGCTACTACTTGAGATAGTGCCTTGGTTTTCCCCGTACCTTTAGGGGATTTGATGCCAATCAATTTGGTAGCAGGAGGGACATCAAATTCTGGTAGATAGCGATTATCAATCTCCAGATCCGTAGAATAGGTCAGTTGCGTCCAAGATTTCGCTTTCCAAGTTTCTAAATCTAGAGCTTCAGCATAAGCTCGCTCCAAATATTCTCGACCGCAATCGATAATCAGATCGTCTACTCCTTTAGCCAAGCTGGAGTCCCAAGTAACGACCTTGACCTGACAGCCTGCTTTTTGGAGCAGGTAGCCTGTTTTTTTAATAGCTGCATTAACCGCTTTAACCGTTTTTGGTTTAGAGTCGCGGTCGAAAACAAGATATACTGGTCTTCCTGGCACAGCTAACTTAGCTAGTTGGGGAATCAAATGAGATTTGCCAATGCGTTTGCCATTACTATCTTTTGGAGTACGATAGCCATTATTGATGCCTGGCAAAGCCACCGTAGCAAAGCCTGCTGATAGCATTGCACCAGCTTTTTTCGCACCTTCGGTAATACAAAGAGGTACTGTCGGTCTGTCGATCAGCCATTGCCAGAAGCCCAAATCTGGGCTTTCTGACTTAATATCTTTATCGGCGATCGCTACTCCAGCAGCATCAGCTATGTTCCGCCACAAATCGAGCGGAACTTTAAGGGCAAACATACCAGTAGATGTTCTGGGGGGATGTTCGTACTTAATTATTTTATCGTCGCTATTGCGAGGGCGATCGGGTTTAAAACAGCCCCAAAGATCCTCTTTGCCACTTAAAACATCTATTCCCGAACACCACCAACCTCCAGCATCAGTATGGGCATAACGATGAAGAAATCCTGCACTCACCCTACCATCGTTTCGTCTGGGGATAGAATCAGAATAGAGCAAATATTCTGTTGGTGAAGTACCCGTAAGAGAAACTACGTTTAAATTAGTCAGTTCTTCGTCAACTCCACTAGCTTTCCATTCCCGCAAATGATCCATCGATACTAATTCCTTGCTCCCTGAGAATCAGTATCATACCACTATATATAGAGTGATCAATAAAAAAAATTATAAAAAAACGCTATATACGGATATTTATTCAAAAGAAGAGCAGTTGATTTTCGACCCAAGGGGTAGTCGTTTTTGCTACATGTAAGCCAAAATTTGGATAGCTGCAAATTTATCTTGCATGACAAAATCTCTAGCTAGCGAGAAAACTGTGAAACCATACCATCAGATACCGATTGAAGACTGCGGAGAACCTTTAATTGCCATACCTTTGGATCACTTTTCGGTAGAACTGCCTCATCCCTACGTGAAACTGGGGGCAGAATACAACAATAAATCTCCCTACTGTTTGCGGAAAGGAGTACTCGAAGCTTTGCTAGAAGCACAATTTTTGTTAGAAAAGCGTTATCCTCAATGGCAAATTAAAATATATGACGCCTATCGCCCAGTAGGAGTACAGCAATTCATGGTCAACCATACCTATGATTCGCTGTTAAAAAGCCACAATCTTCGCGAACAGCAATTGTCACCTCAAAAACGTCAAAGTTTGTGGGAACAAGTTTATCAATTGTGGGCAGCGCCCAGCTTAGATCTTACGATGCCGCCACCTCATAGTACTGGAGCTGCAGTAGATGTAACCATTGTCAACGATCGCGGTGAAGCTTTGGATATGGGAGGAGAAATTGATGAACTATCAGAGCGATCGCATCCCGATTATTATGTGAGCGATCGAGACGATGACAATCAACAATACCAATTTAATCGTCAACTACTCAATCGAGTCATGACCAATGCTGGCTTCTGCCGACATCCAGGAGAATGGTGGCACTTTTCTTTAGGAGATCAAATGTGGACGTGGCTACACAGCCAAAATGACTCTTCTGAAAGAGCTTTTGAAGTTGCTCGCTATGGTCGAGTATGATGATTTTGTTAAATTAGCAATGGGAGCGGAAAAATTACAGTAATATTTTAAATATGAAAAATATTGCCAGGTAGAAGGCAATTTTTTAAGGGCGCGTGGCTCAGGGGATAGAGCAACAGATTCCGGTTCTGTAGGTCGCAGGTTCAAATCCTGCCGCGCTCGTAACTATAATGAAGTGTCATCAATTGAAAATGTACATTTCAGACTAAGTAATGCTTCAACGTCCAATTTATCTTGATGCTCACGCTACAACACCGATGGATCCGCGAGTGTTAGAAGCGATGCTGCCTTATTTTACCGAGCATTTTGGCAATCCTTCTACCAACACTCATGTATATGGATGGGAAGCCAGCGCAGCCGTAAAAAATGCCCGAGAAGAAATTGCCAGCACTATCAACGCGACTCCTGAAGAGATAGTCTTTACTAGCGGTGCCACCGAAGCCAATAACTTGGCGATCAAAGGAGTCGCAGAATCTTATTTTGATCGCGGCAAGCACATTATTACGGTGGCGACAGAACATCGCGCAGTGTTAGATCCCTGTAAATATCTGGAAACTTTGGGGTTTGAGGTTACTTATTTGCCTGTAAAGTCGGACGGTTTGTTAGATTTAGACAAATTAACCGCAGCCATTCGCGAAGATACGATTTTGGTTTCGGTAATGGCGGCTAACAACGAAATTGGCGTACTGCAACCTTTAGGGGAAATAGGGGCTATTTGTCACGACAAAAGCGTTTTTTTTCATACTGATGCTGCCCAAGCGATCGCCAAAATACCGTTGGATGTCACTGCAATGAATATCGATTTGATGTCTTTGACTGCCCACAAGATCTATGGACCAAAAGGCATCGGAGCATTATATATCCGTCGCCGAAATCCTAGAGTGACTGTTGCCTCTCAGTTGCAGGGGGGAGGACAAGAAAGAGGTCGCAGATCGGGTACTCTGTATACACCTCAGATAGTCGGCTTTGCTGAGGCGTTAAAGATTGGTGTAAAAGAGATGAAATCCGAAGCCGAACGCCTGCAAAAGTTAAAACAACATCTATGGTCTATGTTAGAACCCATTGAGGGAATTTATCTCAACGGTAGTTTAACTAATAGCCTGCCAGGCAATCTTAACCTTAGCATTATGGGAGTAGATGGCTCGGCGTTGCTCTTAGGTTTACAATCTGTAGTAGCAGTATCTTCAGGTTCTGCCTGTTCTTCTACCTCTACAGAACCATCTCACGTTCTGACTGCTTTGAGCAGGGATAAAAAACTAGCTCATGCCTCCTTGCGTTTTGGCATTGGTAGATTCAATACTCTAGAAGAGATAGAGACTGTAGGCGAACAGGCGATCGCAGTTATTAAATCTTTGCGTAAGGCTAATTGCCTACAAAAATAATCCGAGATCTGGGGCTATGGTAGAGGTAGAAAAACATGAAACTCTCACAAGTCAAATCGTTCGTCGCAGTGGCAAAATACGGCAAATTTAGCCAGGCAGCCATCGAATTAAATCTAACCCAGCCTACCGTAAGTCATGCGATCGCCACTTTGGAAAATGACCTGGGAGTTAGACTATTATTTAGGAGTAAAAAAGGTGTTACCCTCACTCCAGCGGGAAAAAGCATCTTAATTCATTGCGAACGTCTATTGGCATCGATGGCAGAAATCGAACAAGAAGCCAATCGCTTTAAAAGCTTGGATGTAGGAACGGTTAAGGTATCTACTTTTCGCGGTGCAGCAGCTCAATTGTTGCCAAAAATCAGAGCAGAGTTTAAAGCCCAATATCCTCAAATCGAGATCGAAATTGCCGAAGAAAAAGACTGTCCTCAAGTAGAGCAAATGGTTGGTGAAGGCAAGGCAGACATTGGTTTTACAATTTTACCTACCGCAAAAGATCTCGAAGCGATCGAAGTACTGCGAGATAACTATATCCTGCTATTGCCCCCTCAAACCAAGATATCTTTGACCTCCGATAACGCTGTTAGCTGGCAACAGTTACTATCTTTGCCAATTATTTCCTATCCCGATCGCAATACCTGTTTCAAACAAATCCAGGCTTATTTTAAGGAAGCAGGATACAACTTTCAACCAGCAGAACAGGTAAGAGAAAGCGATACGATCGTCAGTTTGGTAGCGGCAGGATCGGGGGCGGCTATCTTGCCTCAATTATCAGTCTTTCATATTCCTCATGGAATAACAGCTTGTCAACTACCAAAACCACTCCAGCGAATCGTTGTCGCCGCAACTCCCAAGGATGTAGATCTATCCCATGCAGTCTGGGCGTTTATTGATTTTCTCAAGCGATCGCCTTCTCGACAGTCGCTTCATACTCGCAAAGGAACTAAATCTTACAAACCTTAACGCTAAAAATGCAAAAATAAAAGCATTGGCAAAAATCATTAAATAAACTAATATGGCTAATCTCCCATCCCTCAGCGGTAGCGACATCCGCGAGAAGTTTTTGAAATTCTATGAAGAGAGACAGCACCAAATTTTACCCAGCGCGTCTCTAATCCCCGAAGATCCGACGGTGATGCTAACTATTGCGGGAATGCTGCCCTTTAAGCCAATATTTCTCGGACAGCGCAAAGCACCCCAACCTCGCGCTACAACTTCTCAAAAGTGTATCCGCACCAACGATATCGAGAACGTAGGGAGAACAGCCAGACATCATACTTTTTTCGAGATGTTGGGTAATTTTAGCTTTGGTGACTATTTTAAAGAACAGGCGATCGCCTGGGCGTGGGAACTTTCTACTCAGGTGTATAAACTACCAGCAGATCGCATCGTACCTAGCGTGTTTGAAGAAGATGACGAAGCATTTGCCATCTGGCGCGACAAAATAGGCATTGCCGAAAATCGCATCCAGCGCATGGGAGAGGCAGATAACTTTTGGAAATCGGGTGCAACTGGTCCTTGTGGTCCTTGTTCGGAGTTATATTATGATTTTCACCCAGAATTGGGTGACGAGAATATCGATTTAGAGGACGATAGCAGGTTTATCGAGTTTTATAACTTGGTATTTATGCAATACAACCGCGATGCTGATGGCAATTTAACGCCGCTAGAGAACAAAAACATCGATACGGGTTTGGGCTTGGAAAGGATGGCGCAAATCCTCCAGCAAGTACCCAATAATTATGAGACAGACTTAATCTTTCCCATCATTAAAACTGCCGCAGATCTTGCTGACATTGACTACAGTAAAGCCGATGAAAAAACTAAAACATCCCTTAAGGTAATCGGCGATCACGTCAGATCGGTGGTTCACATGATCGCTGACGGCATAACAGGGAAAAACACTGGTAGAGGCTATATTCTGCGTCGTTTAATTCGTCGAGTAGTCAGAAAAGGAAGATCTTTAGGTATAGAAGGCAACTTTATCAATCAGGTAGCAGAAACAGCTATTGCTCTATCTGAGTCGGCATATCCTAATGTAAGGGAACGAGAAGAGTTCATCAAAGGTCAATTAGAGAGGGAAGAATCTCAATTCCTCAAGACTTTAGATCGCGGTGAGAAATTACTAGCAGACGTCATTGCTAGTGCAGTGAATTTGGGCGCACAGCAGATTTCAGGCAAGGATGCATTTGAACTTTATGCTACCTATGGTTTTCCTTTGGAATTAACCCAAGAAATTGCCGAAGAACATGGTTTGACCGTCGATCTTGAAGCATTTGATCGCGAGATGCAGCAGCATCAGGAGTTGGGTAGCAAAGATCTCGAAGCAATTGACTTAACTGCCAAAAATGCTTTGGGCGAGATAGTCAAAAGTAGCGGCGATACCAATTTCTTAGGCTATAACGACTTAACATCCCAATCTCAGGTAATGGGTATTGTCGTTACCAATGAAGACAATTCTCACAATGCTAAAAGTGCTGCGGCTGGAGACAAAATACAAATAGTCTTGGACAGAACACCTTTTTATGGCGAGTCTGGGGGACAAATTGGCGATAAAGGCTATCTTTCAGGAGATGGTGTTTTAATTCGTATCGATGACGTGCAAAAAGAAGGTAATGTCTTCGTACATCAGGGGAAAGTCGATCGCGGTACGGTTAATGTGGGAGATTTGGTCAACGCTACGATAGATCGATCTTGTCGTCGTCGAGTACAAGCTAATCACACTGCAACTCACTTACTACAGGCAGCATTAAAAAAAGTTATCGATGATTCTGTTTCTCAAGCAGGATCTTTGGTTAACTTCGATCGCCTTCGTTTCGACTTTAACTCTCCTCGCGCTTTAACCCCCGAAGACGTGCAGCAGGTAGAGGATTTAGTTAATACTTGGATCTCCGAAGCACACCAAGCAGACGTCAACGTAATGCCCCTAGAAGAAGCCAAAGCTAAAGGGGCAACGGCAATGTTTGGCGAAAAATACGCCGATGACGTGCGGGTAATTGATTTTCCTGGGGTTTCTATGGAACTTTGTGGCGGTACACACGTTAACAATACTGCCGAAATTGGCGCGTTTAAAATCATTTCTGAAGTGGGCATTTCTTCGGGAGTCAGACGGATCGAAGCGGTGGCAGGTGCAGCTATTTTAGATTACTTAAATGTAAGAGATAAGGTAGTCAAAGAATTGAGCGATCGCTTTAAAGTCAAGCCTGAAGAAATAAG
>JBCDCO010000251.1:0-7887 GCA_039181635.1 Cyanobacteria bacterium P01_G01_bin.19
AAAATCAGCTAATTGCCAAATAGTCGCCCCTGATCAGGCGAATTTGCGCCAAAGTAAACACAATGGGAATTACTCTGGCGTAGTTAGTGGCGATCGCTTTCCAACCCAAATCGACCACGAAATAGCTCCATACAATTGGTCCCAAGAGACTAAACACGCCTCTGGTTGCTCCATAACGGGCGGCACTTGTTGCCATGCCTTTTTTGGCTGCGTTTAAGGCTAGCTGATTGCCCAAGCCTACTACCGCTGTAGTCCCCCCTTTGATTAAAGCGGCTTTAGCTGCTTGGTAAGTAGCAAAGTGAATGGCAAACTGTTTGGCAATGTGCTTGAGCAGCCAGGATTTTAAAATACTGCTCACAGCCACAATTCCCGTACCTTTAAGCAG
Organism: Cyanobacteria bacterium P01_G01_bin.19; assembly: GCA_039181635.1. Taxonomy (GTDB): domain Bacteria; phylum Cyanobacteriota; class Cyanobacteriia; order Cyanobacteriales; family Xenococcaceae; genus Waterburya. The sequence goes on from JBCDCO010000251.1 coordinate 386, forward strand.
TATTTTGACAGGATTGTGCTGTAGTCCGAGAGGCAAAGGTTCGGGAGGGGTAGAAGTAGCTAGAGCTTTGCCAACTTGAGCTTGCAGGGAATATTGTTCCTGTGGAGGTAATTTGTCCCAAGCTTGAGTTACTAGATGGAGAAATATCTCCGCTTCTATATCAGTAGTGTTCATTCTCCCTGAGTAGGGAATCTTGAGATAGTGGCAAACTTTTTCTAAGATACTTCTATAGGACACTTCTTGAGTACGCCCGCGTAAAACAGTGATGCCATCTGCGGCTAGATATCGTACTCTGCTTTCTAAAGCGTCCAGCCAAACTTCTATATCTTGGCTTTGAATAGTCAAGGGTTCGGGGGTTTGCCAGTAATCTAGAGGATTAAAACGGCGACGGAATAGTATTTGCGTTATTTGCTTGAGTTCTTCTTCGTTTGCTAAAGCTAGCCCTGCTCTCAATTCATCCAACTCTGCCTCCTCCACAATATAGCGTCTTGGTTATATTTTACCGTTGGGCAATCATTTCATCTCGGATTATAACGGAGACTTGAAAGTATAGCTTATTTACCGTAAACTTTTATATTTGTTTGCGTTTGTTTGACTCAAATTAGCTGCAAACCAAGACTAATTCCTGTAAAGACAGCAGCACATAAAAAGCCAAACTTGAGCTGTTTTTTTCTTGGTTGTAGCCCAGGTAACTGCCACCAAAAATAGGATAAAACGATCGCTTCTGCCACCAAAATAGCTGCCGCAATATCCATTGCCTCTCCCTTACCCCAAATAAAGCCGCTAGCTACCACTAAAAAAACAGGTACGCCTATCGCCATAATTGCTCCCTGTAGTCTTGCTTGCCGATCTATTTTAGTAATTTCCACCGCACTTAGTTTGGTTATGCCTACTACTACACCAGCAAGAATAGCGATCGCGATATTGATGGCAGTAGATTCTACATGGCGATCAACGAAATCTATGCCCCAAATAGCCAAACAGCTCGATCCTACTACCGCTAATGTTCCTACTGTGGTTTTTAGCCAATCTATTTTTAGCCAATCTATGTTGATACTGTCGAACTCTGGGGTTAAAACATCGGTCTTATCGCTGTCACGAATAGATAGTAAAGCCTCTTTCGCTAGAGCAGCATTGCCAAAGCGAACACTTGTTTTAACCGCGATCATTTTTTCCAGCCAGTTTCTCAGCTCCGCGTCTAGATCGGGTAAAACTTTCGTCAGATTTAGTTCGTAGGGGTTATCTGTCAAACCGAGCTCTCTAATTTCACTAATACTTTTATGGGACAATAAACAAATCAGAGTAATGCCCAAACTATAAAGATCTGTCGCTAGAGTCGGCTTAATAATCTGTTCTGGAGCAATAAATCCTGGCGTTCCTCGAAAAACGCTGCTGCCCGTCACTTCCTTGCTACCCAGACTCGCAAAGCCAAAATCAATTAAATATACCTTTAGTTGATCGTCCAGTAATATATTGTCTGGCTTAATGTCGCGGTGAATTATCGGCGGATTTTGCTGTTGGAGATAAATTAAAATATCGAGCAGTTCCAAAGCAACCCGTTCGACTTCAGCTATTGTTAGAGTCTGATAATGATTGAGATTGGGAGCGGGTATATATTCTTGAATCAAACAAAACCCATTTTCGGTTTCTATTCCCTCTAAATATTGAGGAATTCCAGGACGATCTAGCTGCTTTAGAATTGCGATTTCTTGTTCGTAGGCTTTATATCCCGACCAGCTCGAATCGGCAGTGGCAAAGCAAAATTGTTTGATTACAACAGTTTCTTGGCTGTTTAAATGTCTGCCTTTCCAGGTAATACGACCACCTTCCCTATTGCAGCCCAATTGTCGATCGATTTGATATCCATATTGATTCAAATTGAGTAGATCGTCCATTTTAAGCCTTTAATTTAAGTGTTTGTTGCTATGTTTGGTAAACTTTTTTGTTTGTCTGACAATAATTTGAGTGAAATTATTTATAGTAAGCTTTACTATTCTTGTTAGGAGCTTAAAACTACAAGATATATGCAGTTTACAGAAGCAATTTAGTCTTTAATTTTAGATTAGGTACCGCGATTATGTAACAATCAAATTTGCTTTTTACGCCATAGAAAACTCTTCATCAAAATGAATTTTATTCGACAAATATTAATATTATATTCTGATGTAGTATAGGATACAGAAAAAAGTGAATAAATCAGACAGAAAAAGTTAGCTTATCTCGCTCAAAATAAACTGAAGAATGTAACGTAATAATTATTGAAAACCATAATTGATGAGCCATTTTACTCGAAATAGCTGGCTTGCATCTACATAGATAACATTATATGTCAGCTAAAATTATATTATTAGTAGAAGATAATCCTGACGATCGCGAATTGATGAGGCTAGCATTTGCTCAGGAAGAAACTCCCCACAGATTAATCATTGTTTCTGATGGTCTTGAAGCTTTAGATTATTTAGTAGGACGAGAGCATGAAGAGCCCGAAAATGTTCCGAATACAGGTGATTCGGAGTCGTCTAACGTGTCTTCCATGCCCGCTCTAGTCATGTTAGATATCAATTTACCCAAAATCAACGGGATTGAAGTTCTACGGCGCATACGAGCTCATCCAAAAACAAGATTATTACCTGTCGTAATAATTAGCTCTTCAAATGAGCCACAAGACCTCATTGACAGTTATATTAATGGTTGCAATAGTTATATTCGCAAGCCAATTAACTTTACTCAACTACAAAAATTTGTTAGAGAGATAAGTACATATTGGTTAACCGTTAATCAGCTGCCACCTGTTTTTGGAGTTTTAAATGAGTAAACTTCTGCGAGTCTTAATTGTCGAAGATTCAGAAGATGATGCCGAGCTATTAGCCATTGAATTAGAGCGTGGCGGCTACAATGTAATATACCAAAGAGTAGACACTAAAGAAGATATGGAACTGGCGTTGAGCAAGTCTCCTATCTGGGATATCGTATTGGCTGACTATTCCATGCCTAAATTCAGCGCAATCGCAGCTCTCACTTTACTCAAGGAATGGGAGCTAGATTTACCCTTTGTCATCGTTTCAGGCAAAATAGGTGAAGATACCGCTGTTGCAGCAATGAAAGCAGGCGCACACGATTACTTGGTCAAAGGAAAACTAGCACGCCTAGTTCCTGCTGTTGAAAGAGAATTAAGAGAAGCTGTCTTAAGAAAAGAGTATCGAGAAGCTCAACAAAGATTGAGATACTTGGCTTTTTATGATAAGTTGACCAATTTACCCAATCGTACTTTATTTATCGAGCATTTAAGCCAGGAAATCTCTTTCTATAAAGAAATAAACTCTAAAAACAACTTAACCAAAACTGGAGTGCGATCGCATTTATTTGCGGTCTTGCTACTAAGCATAGATCGTTTTCGTTCCATCAAGCAAAGTCTGGGCTATCAAACCAGTGAAGAACTATTGATAGGAGTCGCTAATCGATTAGCAGAATGTGTCAAACAAGAAGGTTACAACATTGTTGCTAGAGTGAGTGAAGATGAATTTGCCTTATTAATCGATGATGTTCGAGATTCTCAAGATATTTTAAACCGTGCGGAAAAAATTTATCGTCAGCTAATTCAGCCGTTTAAGATTGGCAACAGTACAGTTTGCTCCACTGTCAGCATTGGTATTGTTTTAAATACCTACAACGAATCGAAACCCGAAAAACTCTTGCAGTCGGCAGATACAGCCATGCAGTATGCCAAAGTCAATTTTGTCAAAACTTCGGTATTGTTTAATGAAAAAATGCAAAGTAATGCCGTTGAAAAGCTACAGCTTGAGAACGATCTACAGCAAGCGATCAATCATAAGCAGTTATTTCTCAAGTATCAGCCGATAGTATCTCTTAAAACGGGAAAAATAAACTCTTTGGAAGCTTTGGTTAGATGGAAACATAGTTCCTTAGGAACAATACCTCCCAACAAATTTATTCCCATTTCCGAAGAAACGGGTCAAATTATTGCCTTGGGTCAATGGGTGCTGTCTGAAGCTTGCTATCAGCTAGTAAACTGGCAAAAATCTTTTGACGCTGATGTTCCCCCAACCATGAGCATCAATTTATCTCGAATTCAAATATATCATCCAGAATTGATTCCCCAGATAGACTATCTTTTGGAGTCTTTAAATCTTCCTGGGGAAAATCTCAAATTAGAAATCACTGAAAGCACTTTGATGGAAAATACCAATGCGGTAACTAAGGTTTTGGAGAAGCTGAAAGAAAGAGATATTAAGCTGTGCCTGGATGACTTTGGCACGGGCTATTCCTCTTTGAGCTACTTGCGCTATCTGCCAGTAGATACAGTCAAAATTGATCGCTCTTTTATTGCCCCAGAGATCAACAACACGAATTATGACATCATCAAGGCAATTATCAATTTAGCCCACAGTCTTAACCTAGATGTTATTGCTGAAGGGATTGAAACTGAAGCACAAAAACAAATATTAAGTGGCTTGGGTTGCGAATATGGACAGGGTTATTTGTTTGCCTATCCTCTCGACAGCAGCGATGTATTAAAGACTGTCAACAATAGATAATCGTTGCTAACTAAACAATTTTAAAACATTGCCCTGAGATACTCGCGGCGCATAGTAGCGATCGCATCCAAAGAAATACCTTTAGGGCAGACTGCTGTACATTCTCCATGATTGGAACAGTCCCCAAACCCTTCTGTAGCCATTTGAGCTGTCATGTTTAATACTCGCTGTTTGCGTTCGGGTTCTCCTTGGGGAAGCAATGCTAAATGAGATATTTTAGCTGCGGTAAACAAGGAAGCAGAGGCGTTAGGACAAGCAGCAACGCAAGCACCACAACCAATACAAGCCGCATAGTCAAATGCGCGATCGCTATTCTCTTTGGCTATGGGTAGGGCATTGGCATCGGGTGCGGCACCCGAATTTACCGATATATATCCCCCTGCAGCTACGATGCGATCAAAAGCAGAGCGATCGACTACCAGATCTTTAACTATGGGAAAAGCCCTGGCTCGCCAGGGTTCTACGGTGATGGTATCCCCATCTTGAAAGCTTCTTAAGTGTAGCTGACACACTGCTGTTTGTTTTTGCTCTCCGTGAGCCACGCCATCGATTGTCAAGCCACAAGAGCCACAAATGCCTTCGCCACAGTCGCTATCGAACGCTACTGGTTCGCGATTATCTTGTATTAGCTGTTCGTTGAGAACATCTAGTAATTCGATAAAGGACATACTGGGGTTAGCATTGATGACGGTATATTCTTCTAGCTTGCCTTTACTTTGAGCGTTGGATTGCCGCCAAACTCTTAAATTAATTTTCATGAAAATATTCGATCTTTTTCAGATGGTTACAATTGCTGCTCGGGGTTGATTTGGTCTTTAAAATCGATCAACAGCTGCATATTATCGATCATAATCGTTTCTAAATCTTTAGTCAGGGGCAATACTCCCTGAGCACCAAACCATTTTTCAAATATAGTCACGTACTCCGAACGATCGTCGAGAAATCCCTGCATAAACTCAACCAGACTGTAATTAACAATATTAAGTAGCTGAGAATTGTTTTCTGCAACCATACAGGCAATTCCTTCGCGAGAATAATCGCCCACGATGGTAAATTCTTCTGGGTTAGGATAATTATTCAACCAGCTCTCAAGCAAAATACCGTCCGAAGCGAATGCATCAATTTCTCCATCTTGCAAGGCTTGATAGCCGCTAGCGCGATCTTTGAAGATAACTATTTCTGCCTCTGGTTGAGCTAGTCGAATGCTTCTTTCATTAGTAGTTTTTGCCAATGCACCCACACGCTTTCCCTTGAGAGATTCAGCATCCCAAAAATCATTACCCTGCTTGGTTAGTAACCTAGTTCCAGTAGAGCTATAGCTGAAAGAAAAGTCAACCTGTCGATCGCGCTTCCAGGTGAAGCTGCTGGCATCGCATACAATATCTACTCCTCGATTTGTTAGTTCAGGAATGCGGTCTTTTGGCTCTAGGGCAACTAATTCTAATTCTATTTCTCGCTCTAACTCTACTTCTAAGCGATCGGTAATTAGGTTCAGCATATCGATTGAAAATCCTACTAGTTCTCCTGCGTCGTTGCGAAATGCAAAAGGCAAGGCATCTTTGCTCGTACCAGCGGTGAATTTCCCTGTCCGATCTATTTTTTCTAATACCGTTTCGGCGATTGCACTCGGACTAGGCAAAATTAATAAACCAAAGCTCAACATGGAAATCGCTGCTGTTTTTGCCCATAAATACCGCGCCATAATACCTTCCCTATCTTCAATCTATCTTTCGTTACCGTATTAAATCAAAAAAGCAAAATTGACCAGTTCGATCCTTTTTATTTAACAATTTGCTAAAAAATATTATTATTTTTGAATAACTATGGGAAACAAGACCGTGACTCGAATATTTTTAGCGATCGCTGCTGTTTTAGGAGGTACTTCGGTAGTATTAGGAGCTTTTGCCAGTCATGCACTCAAGGATAGGTTGAGCGAGCGAGCTTTGGAAATCTGGGAAACTGGAACAAAATACCAGATGTATCATGCTATTGCTCTAATTTTAGTGGCTTTGCTCCTTGGTCGTCTTGCTGTTGATTCGATTCCTTTAATCATTGCTGGCTATGCCTTTATTGCAGGAACTATGCTTTTTTCTGGTAGTTTGTACGCCTTAAGCTTGACTGGAATCAAAATACTCGGTGCAGTCACTCCCTTGGGTGGCGTAGGGTTTATTACTGGCTGGATTTGCCTGGCGATCGCAGCTCTCAACCTAGAGTGAAGAATAGTGAGTAAGTGTTAATAGCAATTTAAGAGATGATTATGTACAAAAATCTGGCGAAAATAGCAGTAAAATCTTACTTGTATTTAATTTTAAAAATTATCTTTAATAGTCAACAGCTAAAAGCTGTTTTCCAGAATAAATAACCGAAATCAATAAACTAAAATCCTAAATTATGCATATTGCTCTTTTTACCGAAACGTTTCTACCCAAAGTTGATGGCATCGTTACTCGTCTGCGTCATACAATTGAGCATTTAGAACGAAATGGCGATCGCGTTTTGGTAGTTGCGCCTGAAGGGGGCTTAACCGAGTATAAAGGAGCAAAAATACATGGCGTGCCAGGGATGCCGCTACCGTTGTATCCAGAGCTAAAATTAGCGTTACCGCCTATCGGTACCAAAAATGCCATTGAAGAATTTGAGCCAGATTTAATCCACGTAGTCAATCCTGCATTTTTGGGAGTAGGAGGGATTTATTACGCCAAAACCATGAATATACCTTTGGTAGCTTCCTATCACACTCATTTACCTCAATATTTGCATCATTATGGTTTGGGTGCCTTAGAAAAATTATTGTGGGAACTATTAAAAGCAGCTCACAATCAGGCTAGATTAAATCTCTGTACTTCTAGCGCCATGGTAAAAGAGCTAGAAAATCACGGGATCGAAAGAGTAGACTTATGGCAAAGAGGGGTAGACACCGAAATGTTCCAACCCCATTTAGCTTCG
>JBCDCO010000252.1:0-7847 GCA_039181635.1 Cyanobacteria bacterium P01_G01_bin.19
ACGGCAAAGCCATAGGATGCCAAATGATGGGCTAATTCTTCAAAGCGATCGCGTTTTGCTCCCAAGCCATTGGAAACTACAACTACGGGGATATTATCGATTTCTGCTTCAGGTAAATATAAATCCGTATTTAACAGGCGATCGCGTTTTTTATCGAGTAATTCTAATGTTTGCTTGCTGGTTCTATATGTTCCCAGTTGCGATAAATCAGGAATATTTTTGAGTCCAGCTTTCGATCTAGTTTCTTTATCTGCTATGTCAGCAATAAATTCTTTTGTATCTTGGCGATTGTTTGATATCTGTTGGACTAGCTTTAATATGCCATCAAGATTTAGTCTAATATCTGTCGGAAACTGCTCGATAAAATTAATTAAGTTAGTCTCTCCTTTCAATTCCGCCGTCTGAACTACGGATGCTCGCAAACCATAAAAGCCGTTGAGATTTCCAGGCAGTTGAATGATTTCCCCGATCCGCTCTAATAATCTAATCCCTACTGAAGTGCGAGAATAGCGATAGACCAAAACAGGATCTACATCATAACTTTGATTGAGAAATTTCCTAAATTCTGTCTGTTGTTCTGCCGATATTCGCTTGAGATAAAAATTGAGGCTGCTGCTAATTTCATTCTGTCTGGCAAAAGCAGCTAAATCTTCCACCAGTACTTTAAAGCCAAGCAAGCTATAGTTAAATCTTATCTTCTCTGCCGATAAGATAGCCGAATTAGAAGCAATCAAAACTATTAAAAAAGCGATCGCCACCGTAAAACTATATTTGGCTTTTTTGATTTGAAAAAACATAAATTTCCCTTTTCCCTTTTCCCCTTAACCAGCCTTAACAAGTTAATTTGTTTCTTGAAAGTTATTTAGAGTTTTTAAATAGCAAATATAACCATCGTCTCCATTTTCCTTTGGCGATCGCCATGAATATTTTAAGATAGGTAATGGGATTGGTATATCTTTGGATCAGAGCCGTAACGTCGCTCTGGGCAACATCGGGAGAATGCCAGTTTCCCCATACAGTTAAGGTATTTGCTAAGTATTGAGCTTTACAATCACTCCTCTGTACTTTGCCGCTAGAAGTTTTAGGTATTCTGCCTGGTTGCAGCAAAACAATGCCATAGACATCGATAAAGTGTTGCTCGAAGATAGACCAACGTATTTTTTCGACTACTTCATCTAGTACCAAAGATTTGCGATGACTGCGCTCTATCTCCTGAACGATAACCAATCTCGGTTTTCCCAACACTTCCACAGAAAAAGCCGCACCGCAATTAGCTTTTAAACCAGGATGGCACTGTTCTACTGTCTGTTCGATATGCTGGGGATAGTGATTTAGTCCCCAAAATACCAAGACATCTTTCATTCTGCCTGTAATGTATAGCTCTCCTGCATGAAGAAAACCCAAATCGCCAGTACGCAAGTAATGAGTACTACTTAAATCAGCTTGAAAAGTCTGTTTGGTTTTTTCTGGTAGCTGCCAATATCCTTCACCAACACTAGATCCAGTAAACCAAATTTCTCCTACCTCATCCGCCTGACATTCAACCAAAGATTCTGGATCGACGATCGCCACCTTACCATCTAGCCACGGATAACCCGCACTGATAAAGGCACTAGAAGACTGCTGCAGGTGAGACTCTATCTTTACCTTGCCTTGTTCCAAGGCAGCTTTATCGAGATACAAAATATTGGGAAAGCGATGCTTGTCTCCTCCTGTAATCATCAAAGTCGCTTCTGCCATGCCATAACAAGGATAGAATGACTCGCGCTTAAATCCACATTTAGCAAATTTATCGCTAAATTTAGCCAAAGTCTCTGCTCGCACTGGTTCTGCACCGCTAAATGCCACCTCCCAACTGCTAAGATCTAGCTGTTCCAACTGCTGTGGTTTGACGCGATCGCACAACAAATCATAGGCAAAATTAGGCGCGCCGCTAGTAGTCGCTTGATACTTACTAATTGCCTGTAGCCATCTAATCGGCTTTTGAATAAAAGCGATCGGAGACATCATAACGCAGCATATCCCAAGATAAACAGGCTGAATTACATGACCAATCAAACCCATATCGTGAAATAAAGGCAACCAGCTAACCCCAACTGACTGTTTAGTGTGTCCAAAAGCCAAGCGCAGCATTTCTTGATTTTGCAACAGACAGCGATGAGTAATCATTACACCCTTCGGTTCGCCAGTCGAACCAGAAGTATATTGCAAAAAAGCCAGATCGTCGGGATTTATTTTAGGTGGAGTATAATCAAAATCCTGTTGGTAATTAAGGCGATCGGTAGCCAAACACTGTAAATTAGTTCTTGCTTGAGATAACTGAGTTTGTAGCTTGCCCAATAAACCAGATTCCGTTAAAACTAAAGATGTCTTAGCAGAAACAAAACGAGTCTCTATTTCCAAAGCAGTGAGGCGATTTTGCGGTGGATGACAGGGTACGGCAATAACTCCTGCATACATACAGCCAAAAAAAGCCACGATAAACTCCAAGCCAGCATTGTAGGGATATACTAGTAAAGCTCGCGAGCCAGGATTGGTTATTTGCTGCAGCTTAAAGGCGATCGCCTTTACTCTTTGTTCTAGCTCTCGATAAGTCAGCCTGATTTCTTTGTGTTCGCCATCTTGCAAAAAGATATAAGCCAGATCTTCAGGTCGTTCGATAGCTCGCTGCTGAAGAATTTCCACAATATTAGAGGCTAGCTTGGTAGAAATCATGACCTTTCATTGAACATTGAACATTAAACATTTTGGTCTTGAGCCTCCTTCTAAGTCAACGATTGATGTTTAATGGTTTAGTGATTTAATAATAAATGTTTTGACCGTGTGGCTGTAACTAACTTGGATATTAGCTATCTTATAGATCGTACTTTTGATGGTTGAATAACCGTAGCGGAATTAAAAACAAATAGTTTCAATGAATAAATTTAAGAAATAATGCTTCGGGTTAAGAAATAATGCTTTGCTCCTAAATCGTTCTTCTAGATTTTAAAAAATGATAAGATTCCCATTGTAGCTAGGGGTGCTTTTAATAGTTAAGGCTGAGATATACCCTAAGAACCTGAGACTGGTTAGCACCAGCGGAGGGAAGCTGTTTATTGAGGAAAAAAAATATGAGAAGCGAATGGATTGCCAAGCGTAGAGGTCAAGGCAATGTATCTCAGATGCACTATGCAAGACAGGGCATTATTACTGAAGAGATGCATTATGTGGCAACAAGAGAACGCCTGCCCGCCGACTTAATTAGGGATGAAGTGGCTAGAGGCAGAATGATTATTCCTGCCAATATCAATCACCCAAATCTAGAACCAATGTGTATTGGTATTGCATCTAGCTGTAAAGTAAATGCCAATATTGGTGCTTCGCCCAATTCTTCCGACATCAACGAAGAAGTTGCCAAGCTTAACTTGGCTGTTAAGTATGGCGCAGATACTCTAATGGACTTGTCTACTGGAGGCGGAAATCTAGATGAAATCCGCACGGCAGTAATTAATGCTTCTCCCATTCCCATTGGTACTGTACCGATATATCAAGCATTAGAAAGCGTACACGGCAACATGGATAAGCTTTGTGCCGATGACTTTCTCCACATCATCGAAAAACACGCTCAACAAGGCGTAGACTACATGACCATTCATGCAGGTATCTTAATCGAGCACCTGCCATTAGTTAAAAGTCGTTTGACGGGTATCGTATCTCGCGGTGGCGGAATTATCGCCCGTTGGATGCTCCATCATCACAAGCAAAATCCCCTCTACACTCATTTTGATGACATCATCGAGATCTTTAAAAAATACGATGTCTCCTTTAGTTTGGGCGATTCCTTGCGTCCTGGCTGTACCCATGATGCTAGCGATGAAGCCCAGCTAGCCGAATTAAAAACTCTCGGACAGCTAACTTGCCGCGCTTGGGAACACGACGTTCAGGTGATGGTAGAAGGTCCTGGTCACGTACCGATGGATCAAATCGAGTTCAACGTCAAAAAACAAATGGAAGAGTGCAGCGAAGCTCCTTTTTATGTTTTAGGTCCTTTGGTAACTGATATCGCTCCTGGTTACGACCATATCACTAGTGCGATCGGTGCGGCAATGGCAGGTTGGTATGGTACAGCGATGCTTTGCTATGTTACCCCCAAAGAACACTTGGGCTTACCCAATGCAGAAGACGTTCGCAATGGTCTAATTGCTTACAAAATAGCGGCACATGCAGCGGATATTGCTCGCCATCGTCCAGGTGCTAGAGATAGAGATGACGAGCTTTCCAATGCCCGTTATAACTTTGACTGGGAAAAACAGTTCGAGCTTTCTCTCGATCCAGAAAGAGCAAGAGAGTACCACGATGAAACCTTGCCCGCAGATATTTATAAAACTGCCGAGTTCTGCTCTATGTGTGGTCCCAAATTCTGTCCCATGCAAACTAAAGTAGATGCAGATGCAATTACAGAATTGGAGAAATTCTTGGCAGCCGAAGAAGAGAAGAAAACGGTCAAAAGTTAATTGGGATTAGGCGTTGCTGATTTGAAGTGTGAAACTAAAAAGTAATCTGTTCGTCCCTAAAGGGATACCGCTTCGCATATGCCTTTGGTGCAAGCGCCGCAACTAGTCCTTTAGGGCATATAGCTCCTAGCTATCAGCTATCAGCTATTAGCTTTTTAATTAACTTGTTCAAAGAGTAAAAATTTTAAATCATGCCTTAATCCAGCAATGCCTGGAATTATTGTTCGTAGCTGTCGGACGTATATAAATAAAAGTTCTAAATAGGGTCAATCAAAGGAGTAGGTTTTATTGGTAACTTACTCCTTTTTCCATTTATTGTTTTATAAAATTCTGAGTATAGCTATTTTTGAAGATGTTCCAGTGAGGAACTCTTAAGGAATAAAGTAAATTGGACTGAGTTAATTTGTTGTTAACAATGGGAGTTTAAATTAAAAGCGAGGATTTACTTAAACATCGCGATCGCACTCTCAAATTTACTGGTGCAGCAGTGGCAGTATTCACCAAAGCTAATAAGACAGGCTATGAAGACAATCTAGGCGATCGCATTATTGATACGTTTCAAAACTGTGCGGGAGGTATGACACCCTGGGGAACAGTTCTTAGTGCGGAAGAAAACTTTCAGGATCAAGTCCCAGAGCCTGTGATGGCAGATGGTTCTTCTTTGAACCCCAGTGAAACGCCTTTTTCAATTTCTACCAAAAGTGTAGACGGTAGAGCTAATGTCTTTGGTTTAGCGGGTAATAAATATGGCTGGATGGTAGAAATAGATCCAGCCAACCCCAATGATTATGGTACGAAGCATACCTGGCTGGGACGCTATCGTCATGAAGCTTTTGGCATTAGGGCAGTGGCGGATAAAAAATTAGCGGTTTATTCGGGATGCGATCGCTGTTCAATTCTAGATCGTTAGTGAACAAATTTTGGTGGGCAAAATTTAACCAGCAAGAAAAACTTTAAACATAGTCTACTTGCTTTTGCCCACCCTACGGGCTACGGGCAATCTTCTAACTCTGCAGGCAAATTAGGAAGCTAACATCAAATAGACCGCAAGCCAGTTGAAAACAAAAAAGTTAAAGTTGACCCATACAACTAAAAGTTAGATTCGATGAATCTTTTACCATTTTTACTGGGTGCAACAATTATATTCTGGGGTTGGCAGACGGGATTGTGGCTGGCAGCTATCCCTCTGGCGATTATTTGCGAAGTCAGCCGTTATGTAAACTGGCGATGGCAATTGAATACGGCTGATTTTCGTGCGGTTTCCCATGTCTGCACTGTATTGCTGGTAGGAGTATTGATTTATCTTTTTATCAGCGATCGCTCTTTGGGTCTAATTTTTAGTTTTTTCCAGTGGCTACCAATAATCTGCGCTCCTTTGGTTGTGGCACAGACTTATTCCACCAGCGATCGGGTAGACTTAAATGCTCTGCTATTTTTTAAGGATAAAATCCACCAAAAGCAGCTATTGTTTTTGAATTTGACCTATCCCTATTTTGCTGTCTGTATTTTAGCCGCAAGTGCAGCCAACACTAGAAATTCCCTATTTTATGCAGGGGTAGTCATTTTAGTCAGTACGGCTTTAATTCCTGTTAAATCGAAAAGATTTTCCAGCTTTGTCTTTTTTACCCTACTGCTTTTGGCAGCTACTTTAGGTACGGTGGGACATATTGGTTTGCATCAATTACATCTGTCTCTAGAAAAAAGTACGGCAAGATTTTTTTATGGTTTCTATCGTCCCCACACCGATCCCAACCAAGTCAGTACGGCTATCGGCGATATCGGTTCGGTTAAACAGTCAAATAAAATCGTTTTGCGAGTCAAACCAGCACCGCAACAATTAGCCCCAGAGTTACTGAGAAGGGCTGTATACAATAAATATGCTTCTGGCTTTTGGGTAGCAGCTCAACCCGAGTTTGCGTCTATCGAATCGGGCAAAGAGCAAAACACCTGGGTTTTGAGCCCAAGTTCTCCTCAGCCGCAAGAAATTACGGTGTCTGAATATATGGAGGAAGGTTCTACTTTATTGAAGCTTCCCAGTGGCAGCTCAAAAGTTAGCAATTTACCTTTAGAGAAGATTCAGCAAAATCAATTTGGTACAGTGCAAATTCATAGCGATGAAAGCTTTCTTGCCTATCAGATTGAATATAATTCTGATTTATCTACAGATAGCCCTCCTACAGAAGCAGATTTAGTAGTCTTAGATCTGGAAAAACCAGCACTCGATCGCATTATTACTCAATTAGATTTGGCTAGTAAAACTCCCGAAGATATTCTCTCCACAGTTAAGCAATTTTTTAGCACCGAATTTGAATACTCATTGGATTTAGCACGACAGGGTAATAATAAAACGCCTTTGGCGGCTTTTTTGTCCGAACATCGCTCTGGGCACTGCGAGTACTTTGCTACTGCTACAGCCTTATTGCTGCGTCGGGTAGGCATTCCAACTCGTTATGTTGTGGGGTATTCAGTTCACGAATTGAGTCAGCTAGAAAAGCAATACATAGTGCGATCGCGTAATGCTCATGCTTGGACGCAAGTATATGTTAACAATCAATGGCAGACATTTGATACCACTCCTGCTTCTTGGATCGCTTTTGAAGATCGCGATCGCTCCAACTGGCAAGATATCAAAGATATTTTTGCTTGGATTGGGTTCAAACTAATCCAAATTGTTACCGTTTTCAAAACTCTGGGCAAGGGCAACTATCTCTGGTTGCTTGCGATTCCTCTGGCAATAATTTTTATCAGACAGTTTATCAATCGAGGACAAAAGAGACGTTTAATCGCCCAAAGAATCAACCGCAAGGATCTTATCGCACAGTCTATTGGCGCAGATTCAGAACTCTATTTAATCGAGCAAGAGTTAAACAAACTAGGCTGGCAGCGCGATCGCTCTCAGACTTGGCAAAGTTGGCTAATTGAATTGCAGGGCAATACCGAAACTTCTGATATTGTTGAAGGTTTAGAATCTATCGTGCAAATGCACTATCGCTATTGTTTCGATCCTCATGGCATCGATGCAGAGGGAAGAGAAAACTTGCGTTCTGCTTGCTATTCTTGGATCGAGCAGCATCAAAAGCGAAACAGTGAAAACGTTTCACAATAAAGAATTGCTGTTTTATGCCTAAGATTGATAATTAATGATTGTGTTAAATTTAGTTGTGTTGCGATCGCTTCGCTCTATATTCCTAAGCGATCGTTAAAATTGGTGATCGAGTAACTTAAACCAACGTGAGTTCGAAGTTCGGAATTCGGAGTTAGGAGTTATGTTATTCATAACGAAAGAATCAGGAATTCAAACCTTTAAAAATTAAAGAGTTACACAATTTTTAAGTTTTTATCGTTCCGTCGAGC
>JBCDCO010000253.1:0-7791 GCA_039181635.1 Cyanobacteria bacterium P01_G01_bin.19
AGCCAATGTGGAACCTCCCTATATTCTGATTGGGGATTCTTTTGGTAGTTACAATATGCGCCTTTATGCTCACCAACATCCCGAAAAAGTCAAAGGGATAATTTTAACCGATGGCTTACACGAAGCAGCAATGTTAAACATGCCCTTGGCAGTAAGAGGGGTAAAGTATTTATTTATTTCTGGCTTTATTATGTCTATTTTTGGCTCTTTACTCGGTATTATTCGCCTAATAGGAACAATCGGCTTGTTTGAGCTGATTAAGCCAGAATTGAAGCAATTCAGCAATATAAGCAGACAGCAGGTAAACAAATCCTTCTATAGTCATAACCATTGGCTGACTATGGCAAGAGAATTGATAAGTCTAAATCGTAGCGGTCGTCAACTACAAGTAGCAAAAGATCTCAACGATCTACCAGTTATTAGTATCAAGTCTAGTAGCTTTTTTAAACCCTCAGTTTTTACACTTTTACTACCGCTAAAAACAATTAATCGATTGAGAGATACAATACACCACCAATTAAGCTCACTATCGAGTAACAACACAGAAATACCCGCCACAAAAAGCAGTCACTTTGTTTGGATTGATGAGCCAGAAATTATTATTCAAGCGGTAAAACGATTGGTAGCTGAAAATCAATAACTATGTTAGCTATTGGCAACCGATTCAATGATATCTGCCGCTTTGCTTACTCCTCCTGCTTGTTCAATATCTGCCTTTAATTTAAGAGCATTTTGGCGATATTCTGGCTGAGACAAAACTCGTCTAATTGCTGCTTGCAAATTGTCTACAGTGCAACTGTCTAGATTGACTACTTCTCCTGTTTTTGTCCAGGCTATCCGCGCCGCTACAGCAGGCTGATCGTTAGTCACGGGAATAGCTACCATCGGTACTCCATTACTCAAAGACTCCAAGGTTGTATTCATCCCCGCATGAGTGATACAAAGACTCGCCCGTTCTAACAAAGCCAGCTGAGGAGCAGCTTTGACTACAATCGGAGAACCAGGAACGTGTCCCAAACTGCTAGGTTCGGTGGCACCGCCCAAGGAAATAACTAACTGTACGTCTAATTGTAAACAAGCAGAAGCTATCTTAGTAAAGACCCAAAGAATTTTGTTTTGTATTGTTCCCAAAGAAGCATATATTAGGGGTTTATCGTTTAATTCTTCCCAAGGAAACGGGATTTCGGCTCTAGAAACACTACTAGTCAAGGGTCCAGTAAAGTGAAAATAGTCTGGTAATTCTTGTCGTGGAAATTCAAATAAAGGTGGTTGTTGGCTGATGATAGCTGTTTTTGACCACAGGTTGAGCTTATTATCGGTTTTTAGATCTTTTAAGCCCCACTTAAGACGATAATCGCTAACAATTAACCTTATCGGAGTCCCTGCTAGCTCTAACAAGCTACCTCCAACCTGATTTCTCAATTGTCCCAGCCATGAAGGATCGTAATTCCATCCTGTCAAAGTGGGAGGTACAGTCGGCTCAGGATTTAGCAAAATTGCACTACAGATGGTGATAAAAGGTAGGTTCAGATGTTCGGCTACAGTCGAACCTTCCAGTAAAACTTGATCGATTAATAGGACTTCAATCCCCAGTTTTCGGCAGGCTGGAGGTATATCGTTTAAAACGACTTCTGTTCCTTGGCGAAATAAGTCGATAGTGTACAAAAGTGCCAAGATACCGCTCGATTCGCTCAAACGCTGTTGAGATGCTTTACTACTTCCGACAGGAAACTTGTCTGTTCCGATCGCCCAAAAGTCAATTTCTGCTGCCTCAGCATAAGACTCGACATCTGGTATTGCAAATAAAGTTACCTGATGTCCTCGCCGTTTGAGTTCGTAACCCAAAGCCATAAAATTGTTTAAATGCCCAACCCCTGGAGGACAGATGACACCGAATTTTGTCATAGTTGTTAATTTACTTTTACCTTTATTTTCTCGCAAACGCGGCAAAAATAAACTTTGTCCTACTCAAGCTAGACTTACAGATCGACTCAACGATTTATTTATGGAAATAGAAAAGCAAGATTACTTTTAATATATTGAGCTGGAAAATATATTACAGTAAATTTATTTAGCTATTTAATAATCAGTTTAAAAACTTTGGTCTAACTTTCTCATTGTTTTGGAAAATGGTTTCCAATTCTTGCCAATTTTCTTCCTTAATCAAACTAATAATTTTATCCAAATTGTCTCGATAGCTGTAAAGCGATCGCAATAACTCTGCTCGATTATATTTTGCCATCATTATTCCCAATTCTGGGTTGCCAGCACCCACGCGACTGGTATCGCGAAAACCCGAACTAGCAAGAATTTGCGCTAATTTTACAGTGTCTGGTTCTTCTTGCATACAAGCTTCGATCAGACTCGCACTAACCATGACAGGTAAATGAGATATCCAGCTAACGGCGCGATCGTGTATTTGGGCATCGCAGACATGGGGAACAGCATTTAAATCTAGGGCGATCGCCTTCAGTTTTTCCACATGTTCGGGCTTGCTTTGAAGTGTGGGGGTAAAAACATAGGCTGCATCGGTAAATAAATTGGGCAATGCAGCATTGATACCGCTTTCAGCCGTTCCTGCCATGGGATGTCCGCCAATAAAATTAGCCCATAGCTGGCTACAAGTTTTGACAACGGGATACTTAACCGAGCCAACGTCGGTAATTATGGTATTTAAGTCGATGTGAGGAATAATTTGTTCGATTGTAGATGCGATCGCATTAATTGGAGTACAGACTATAACTACCTCCGCTGCTGACAAAGCCGTGAATTTTGTATTTACGCGATCGGCAATGCCCTTTTCTATAGCTAGCTTGCAGGTACTTTCTTGACGAGATATACCGATGACATAATGTCCTTGAGATCGTAAATCCATACCCAAAGAGCCGCCAATCAAACCCAAACCAACAATACCAATTTTCACGATTTTTATTTACTTACGCCTTTTGCTCTCTTATACCATTTCTCTTTAATACGACTACAGATAACTTCAAGGCTGGGGATTAGGGATTAGGGATTGCGAGACAAAACCGTTGCGGGGGTTCCCCCCGTTGTCCCGAAGGGATACCGCAAGCATAAGGTTATTGTCGAGGGTGGGGATTGGGGATTAGGGGAAATAAGCTATCTATTTGTAGCGATAATTTAGAGAATTGGTATTAAAAGATCCTACAAGGTAAGGGAAACAATACCGATCAATTAGTACTACAGAAACAGTTGATTAAATAAATTTTGCCGCTTTTGTCGAGAAAACAGTGCTTGAAACTATTTATAAAATTCTTGTTCGCTCGAGCCGAAATCAACTAAAGTAGCAATCTGTCTATGGAGTATTCTGAGCTTCTTTAAGTCAATAACGTATTCATATTTTTGATAAATAATCAAGAGTATTCAGTAATTTTACTGATGAAATCATTTACCTGAGAATCTAAGTTTAGAGTTAGATAATAAAACGCTGAATTTAACCTCTTAAATAACTCTGCTACTAGCAAAGATATTTTAGTTCTAAATTTTGGAAATTTAATATCTCTATTTTGTGCTGAAAGATAATTAGCAAAAAAACTGAAAATAATAACACACCTATAGGAATATCTTTTTGTATAGAGCATTTATCTGAGGATTTTAACAATTTATAGCGGGATTATCATAAACCTATCCTGGTCTTAATTTATAGACCGAAGAGATATGAAAACTCTTTGTCCCATTTGTTCTGGTGTTTTATTGCGTCATCTTGGTCATAGTAGGATTCGATGGTTTTGTCCTGGATGCCATCAAGAAATGCCAAATTTAGATTCGTTTAAGTTTCATAATGTTGGAGATAAGTTTCAACAATTTGATAAGAACTCAGATTCTACTAAAAATAACTGTATAAAAATACAAGGAGATCTAAGTTTAAAAACCATTAAACACAACTCTGAAGTAATCAATATTTTTGCCAATCAAAATAAACAAAGATTAGAAGTTGTTGGTTTTATTTTGAGTCAGATAAATATAATTTTAGTAACCACGCTTATAGAAACAAATTATAATACTATAAGTAAAGCCTATAAAATTGATTTGTTAAATACATCAAAAAATCAAAATAATATAGTAAAAAAGACGTGTTTTTTGAGAGATAGCGAGCTTATTTTACTATATATCTGTCAAGCAATCTTAATTGCTGATGATTCAATTTTAAGCAGCAAAAGCTTATTAAAGCTTGTATCTAAATCTATCAATTTAAAATATTCAATCGAGCAAAGCTATTTTATATATTTGATTAAAACATCGGTAATAGATTTTATTCGTTCCATATCTGTTGACTCAGCCCAGAATATTAATTCTTTCACTTCTGAGGTGGTAAACTATTTTGAAATAGTTGTTAGATCGATCATTGAGTTTCAGCAGTCAAAAGAAAGTTATTAATTTATATAGTCTGTCTTTAAATAAGAAAACAAGACAAAATAACTAATATAGTAAACCGCCATTTCTAGGCTTGATTATTTAAATCCAGAGCGATTGCAATACTGTATAAAATCTGATTTTTATAAACCACTTATTTAATATTTGGGTTCCTTACTACAATGATCGCCAATAGTCAATAATTAATTGTCAATGAGATTTGAGATTTTAATTGTATTCAGACTGGATAATAAGCAATAATTTTATATGTAAAGAGATGCAAAGATAATGTCAAAAACAATATGGTAATTACTAAGACAAGTTAAAGATTGACAGACAAGAATGGGGATCGTCCTACGATAGCAATCGGATACAAACAGGAAAGGATAGTTTTATCGTCAATATTCTTTAAGTTGAGTTACAACATATAACTATAAAAGTACTTTCACAACATAATCTTTAAGACTTTGGTTTGAGCGCAACAAATCTATAAACGTTCACTCTCTTCCAGAGGATAAACAGTGTCGAGAATTATTCCTCATCAATTCCTTAGTTCCCAAGTATTCGCAGTCAACACTAATCTAGGAGAATCTATGACCGCAACTGTCGATAGACAATCACAGGATAGCCAGCAGCCAGAAGAGCGCCGAGAACAGCCTCGTAAAATTGGTATCCCCAAAGAAATATACAATAATGAATGCCGTGTCGCAGCAACACCCAACACGGTTAAAAAGCTGCAAAAGTTGGGTTTTGAGATTTTAGTAGAAAGTAACGCGGGAGCAGCAGCCAGCTTTACCGATCGCGCTTATGAAGAAGCTGGTTGTCGAATTATCGGCGATCGCAACGAACTTTGGTCGCTATCGGACATTGTTCTCAAGGTACGCGCCCCTGAAGATTCGGAAATCGAACAAATGCCTCACGGTAAAACTATTGTCAGCTTTATTTGGCCAGCCCAAAATGAAGCCTTAGTCAATAAGCTAGCAGAGCGCAGAGCAACGGTAATTGCGATGGACTCCGTACCCCGTATCAGTCGCGCTCAAAAGATGGATGCCCTTTCTTCCATGGCAAACATTGCAGGCTATCGGGCTGTAATCGAAGCTGCTAATAACTTTGGTCGTTTCTTCACAGGACAGATTACGGCTGCGGGTAAAGTTCCTCCTGCCAAAGTAATGGTAATTGGTGCTGGTGTAGCTGGTTTGGCAGCGATCGGCGCGGCTAGAAGCCTCGGTGCAGTAGTGCGGGCATTTGATACCCGTCCTGCGGTTAAAGAACAAGTAGAAAGTTTGGGTGCAGAATTCCTCGAACTAGAGTTTGAAGAAGATGGTACTGGTGCTGGTGGTTATGCTAAAACCATGAGTAAAGAATTTATCGAAGCTGAAATGGCTCTGTTCAGAGAGCAAGCCAAAGAAGTCGATATTATTATCACCACTGCCCTAATTCCAGGCAGACCAGCACCTAAACTGATTATGACCGATATGGTAGAAACCTTGAAAGAAGGTTCTGTAATCGTCGATTTAGCCGCAGAACAGGGTGGAAACTGTGAAGTTACTCGACCCAACGAAATTTACAAATACGACGGCGTAACCATTATTGGTCTAACCGATCTACCTAGCCGTATGGCAGCTCAATCCAGCCAACTTTACGGTACAAACCTCTGGCACTTGCTCAAAGACATGGGCGGCGCAGAAGATTACAAAGTTGACTACGAAGACCAAGTAGTTCGTGGTGCATTAATCGTCCACGAAGGCAAAGTAACTTGGCCTCCTCCAAAAATTGAAAACCCTTCCCCTACACCTCCCCCTAAACCAAAAGCAGTAGTTAATACTGCCGAAGTTACCGAGGAGAAAAAATCTGGTAACGCAATGCTGTGGCTCATCTTGGCTGGCTTGGCATTGCTTGGCGTTGGTATCGGCGCGCCCGAATCGTTCTTATCTCACTTCACCGTCTTCGTTCTGGCTTGTTTTATTGGCTATCAAGTAATTTGGAACGTTACTCCCGCTTTGCATACTCCCTTAATGAGCGTGACTAATGCTATCAGCGGCATCATTATCCTTGGCGGCATGCTGCAGATATCAGGCGAAATCACCTCTCCTTCAGTAATCTTAGGTGCGATCGCCATTCTTGTGGGAACAATCAACATCTCTGGTGGCTTCCTCGTTACCCAACGGATGCTGAAAATGTTCCAGAAATAGAGGGCTTCGCCCTAGCTATTAGCCATTAGCTATTAGCCATTAGCTATTAGCTTCAATTAAATAGTAAATAGTTGGATCTAATTATTAATTGTTAATTATTCATTATTAATTAATAATTTCTCCTCATCCTTTATCCTTCATAATTCATCCCTTCAATATGACAAATAATCTTGTGGCGGTTGCCTATATCGCAGCCAGTGCCTTGTTTATCCTCAGCCTGGGAGGACTATCAAACCAGGAAACAGCCCGTCAGGGTAACACTTTTGGAATCATCGGTATGGCGATCGCCTTTATTGCCACTGCCCTTAGCGCGCAGGTAAATGGTTATGGCGTATTGCTTGCTGCGATCGTTCCTGGTGCAATTATCGGTTCGATCTTAGCTGCGAGAGTGGCAATGACTTCCATGCCCGAACTCGTAGCTATCTTACACAGCTTCGTTGGTTTGGCTGCGGTATTGGTTGGCTTTGCTACCTATCTTCAGCCCGAAAATACTCTCACTGGCGTTGAAGCTACGATTCACGAACTAGAAATCTATATCGGTATCTTTATCGGTGCAGTTACCTTTACTGGTTCGGTTGTCGCTTTTGGTAAATTGAATGGTTCGATCAAAAGTAAACCCTTTGCTTTACCTGCTCGTCATTTAGTTAATATCGCTTTGCTGGTAGGTTCAGTAGTTCTCGGCTTCCAGTTCATGGGAACAGAGAATGGCTTGCAGCCCCTGTTAATCATGACTGGGTTAGCTGGCATTCTCGGCTTTTTGCTCGTCATGGGTATTGGTGGTGCTGATATGCCCGTAGTCATCTCCATGCTTAACAGCTACTCTGGTTGGGCTGCTGCTGCTGCTGGTTTTATGCTTTCCAACGACGTACTGATCGTTACTGGCGCATTAGTTGGAAGTAGTGGGGCGATCCTTAGCTACATCATGTGTGAAGCAATGAACCGTTCCTTTGTCAGCGTTATCCTCGGCGGTTTTGGTGAAGGTTCTGGGGCTGCTGCACCGACTGGGGAAGCCAAACCCATGGGCGAAGCTACTGCTACTAATGTTGAAGAAGTTGCCGAATTACTCAACGATGCCAAGAGCGTAGTTATCGTACCTGGTTACGGTATGGCTGTGGCACAAGCGCAACACTCCGTTTCCGATATTACTAAAATTCTTCGCAAGCGTGGTAAAGATGTCCGCTTTGGTATCCATCCTGTGGCTGGTAGAATGCCTGGGCACATGAAC
>JBCDCO010000254.1:0-7788 GCA_039181635.1 Cyanobacteria bacterium P01_G01_bin.19
ACCGCTGCATCGGGAATTGCTGGTGTATTGAGTGCTTCTGTGATGGGTAAGTTTGGTGGCTTCAGAAAACAGGTTAATGGCATACGCCTGGGAATGATTGGTGTTGGTTTGAGTAAGATTATTTTTGGCTTGGGTAGAGTACCCCTGGTTTGGATACCTGCAGAATTTGCCTGTTGTTTAAACTTGCCTGTACTCGGCAGTTCTATTGATACAATTTGGCTAAATAGGGTAAGTCCCGAAATACAGGGGCGTGTTTTTGCTACCAGTTCGATGGTAATGAAGATAATTTCATCAACAGGCTATTTGGTTTCAGGTCCTTTAGCTGATCGCCTGTTTGAACCTGCAATGAAGTCGGGAGGATTTCTCGCGCCGAAGTTTGGCTGGTTATTTGGTACGGGTTCTGGTTCGGGCATTGCCTTGTTATCTGTTATATGTGCGATCGCGATGTTCTTTCTGGGTTTAGTTGGCTATAAACTACCGCAACTAAATAGGCTTGAAGAACAAAGAGCTGAACTACATGGGTTTTAATTACTTAGCGGGTTCTTTAGGACTAGTTACTCCACCGTAGTCAAGATATCTCTGGCTAACCGTTCGGGCACTTCCTGTAAATGAGCTTGTTGCCAATGAAAAAAGCCGACTCCCAAAGTCAAAGAACGCAGTTCGATAATAAAATCATGCATTTCTGCCTGAGGTAAGTATCCTTCTACCGCATCCCAACTATCCCAATCGGCAATGTGATTGTAGCCTAAGATTTGTCCCCGTTTACCTGTAATTAGCTGTAGGGCTTTAGCCGTAAATTCGTTGGGTACAGAAACGGTGATTTTTAGTACGGGTTCTAGCAGTACGGGATTGCATTTACTCATGCCTTCGGTCATGGCGATTCTAGCTGCTTGTTTGAAGGCTTGTTCCGAACTGTCTACAGAGTGATGCGAGCCATTGGTCAGGGTGACATCTACGTCAACGACAGGAAAGCCTAGTGGACCATGCTGTAAGTATTCTCGGACTCCAGTTTCCACTCCTGGAATATATTGCCGTGGGACAACTCCGCCTACAATTGTTTGATGAAACTGAAAACCTTCTCCCCGATTTAGGGGTTTGATATCGAGATAAACATCGCCAAATGCTCCATGTCCCCCACTTTGGTGTTTGTAACGACCGTGGGAATTAGTGGCGCGACGAATGGTTTCTTTGTAGGGTATTTGAGGTAAATGAGTACTCATGGGCAAATTATATTTGCGACTCAGACGAGCTAAAGCCACTTGCAGGTGAACTTCTCCCTGACCCCACAGAATAACTTCGCGGGTATCTCCATGTTGTTCCCAATACAAAGAAGGGTCTTCTGCCAAGAGTTTGCCTAAAGCGTTGCTGAGTTTTACTTCATCTCGACGATTTTGAGGTGCGATCGCCAGAGCATAAACGGGATTTAAAGGATCGACTTTAGGCAGTGGCGTAACTGTGTTACCAGTAGATAAGGTATCTCCTGTTGCAGCATTTTCTAGTCTGCCCAAAGCGACAATGCTACCCGTAGAGGCTTTTTGTAGAGGTATTTGCTGTTGCCCTTTTAACCGATAGATACCGCTCGCTCTTTCGCCATTGAGAGTCATGCCATCGGTTAGTTCTCCCTGCCAGACTCTAACCAAGGATAGGCGTCCGCCTTGAGCGGTAAAGTAAGTCTTGAGAACCTGAACTACTGTATCTTCACTTGTTGTCTTGCCTGACAAACCTCGACGTTGAGCCGTAATTTCAGGTGAGGGAGCTTCTTTAACCAAGGCATCGAGTAGGGGGCGAACGCCAAAGTCTTGTTCTGCCATACCAAAGAAAACTGGCACGATTAAATCAGCACTCAGTTCTTGCTTGAGGTCTTGAAGTATTTCGGCTTGGGGCGGTTCGATGTCTTCAATTAGCTCTTCTAACAGATGGTCATCAAAATCTGCCAGAGTCTCTAACATCTCTTGACGAGTTAGGTGTTCTAATTCTGTTAAATCTTGGGGTAGAGGAATGGGATCGGCAGGTTGCTGGGGATGGTATTGATAAGCTTGCTCTGAAACTAGATCGATATAGCCAATGCACTGGCGATTTTGATGGATGGGGTATTGCTGCGGCACCAGAGGACGACTAGAGACGGCTTTAAGCGCCGCTAGAATTTCTCGATAGCCATAAGAACTGCGGTCGATTTTGTTGATGAATACTAAGTGAGGAATTTCCCAGTCATCTAGAAACTTAAATAGGGGAGCTAGAGTTAAAACCTTTTCGACTAATGGTTCGCACACCACTACCACTACTCCAGCACCCACTAAGGCATTATAAGTTTCTTGCAAAAATTCTATCGAGCCAGGACAGTCTAACAAGGTTAGATCTATTCCCTGATGTTTGGCAGTGGCAACGGATAGTTCGACGCTAGAGGCGCGATCGCGTGCCTCGACAGAGCTATCACCAACCGTATTTTGCTCTTTAATACTGCCTTTACGGGTTATTTGTTTGGTAACAAATAGAATACTTTCGAGTAATGTCGTCTTGCCGCTAGAGTATGGTCCAACAATAGCCACATTACGAGTGTTGCTGCTATTACTCATCATTAAACCCCAAAATTGTATTTGTTTTTAAGTTCGGGCACTGTTTGACCAGAAAAGCGATCGGCGCTGGAGCTTTCTAGAGTACAAACACTCCGAGATCGATGCTTTTCTCCTCGGTAGACTACACGGTGTCAAAAGTGCTTTGAATCTTATTATCACAGCTATCAAGATAATTACAGCCAGCGATCGCTGCTTTCTTAACGAACAATTACAAAATTACAATTCTTAAAAATTTGACGATCAATGTCTGGTTGATGTGCTTTCTTCACAACTTCCTCAAAGTTTGTTGATATGGTTCATTGTTATAAAGACAGAAAAATCGATGAACTATTTATTGCTTCTCATAAAAATTGCACTAGATAATATCGAGAGGTCTGATTTTTAGTTACCTTTAATAGTCAATTCAGATTGTTGGTGGTGTTGAGAGGGTTGGCTGTTGAATAATGAGTTTAGAGGAACAGACGATGAAAGCTACACAACTACTGCGCCAATATCGTTATGGCATTTTAGATTTTAATGGTGCAAATTTACATTCCGCTCATCTTGAAGGTGCAAATCTCACTAGAATCAATTTAACCCAGGCAGACTTGAGCGATACAGACTTAAACGATGCCGATCTTAGCGGATCTTGTTTGCAGCAGGCTAATTTAACTAATGCTACTTTGATGAATGCCAGTTTGGTAGGAGCTAACTTATCGGAAGTTAACTTAATTGGTGCGGAACTGGAAAATGCCGACCTCAGAGGTGCAGATTTGAGCGGTGCAGATTTACGCTGTGCTAATCTTCAGGGTGCAAATTTGGCTAATGCCAACATTACCGATGTGGATTTGGGTGGAGCAGATTTGAGCGGTGCGGACTTATCCGAAGCGAAGATGGCAGGTACCGATATTTCTGTTGCAGAGACTAAAAATGCGATTTTTGACAGCATCGACTGGGGTGAATGTGAGAGAAAGCAAGAAAATACAACTCACCGTTGGGTAAGTTGGTCGGGCTAAGTCACCGAGGTGTGTTGTCTTCTTTTATCAAAAAGCTGATAGCTGCGGCTTTGCCGCTTTATCGGATTTTGTATAAGTCGTCTAAATCGAGCAATGACTTAGCTATCGCTCGATTTTTTTTGCCAATTTGAAAGCTTAGAGCTTAAAGCTTAAAGCTAAGAGCTAGAAACTATTAAATTAGAACGGAACTAATCCACATCAGACGTACTTTAATCATTTTTACGCACGATTGAAACCGAGCAGGGAGCGTGATGAGTTACATAATTACTCACGCTACCTAACAACATTTCTTTGACCCCAGTCAGTCCCCTGCTACCGATTAAAATTAGATCTACCGATCGCGTTTGAGCAAAATCGCAAATAGTACGTCCAGGATGTCCGAAGTCTTGGGTAAATTCGGCGTCGATTCCTACTGCTGTTGCCTCTCGAACCAGCGATCGCAGTATCTCCAATCCTTTTTGTTTAAGTTTTTGCCATGGTACTTCGTAGGCAGAGGGTGGAACTTGATTTTCGGGAGAAGCTGGAATAATCTGTAGCAAAATAAGCTTGGCATCGGTTTTTTGTGCCAAATACAAAGCAGTTTCCCAGAGATCTTGGTTGGTATCCACAGGATCTATGGCTACTAAAATTTTGTTATACATAATCAGTCTTGCAGAATCATCTAGGCTCGAAAATAGGTGTAAATATATTAATTCTCTCACTTTTGCAGTTAATGGGGATCGAGAGAACGTGCAAAGATTGCCATCGGAAGCATCGGGAGCATGGGCAACAGACAGACAAGCCAGAGATCGAGGGTCAGCGGTGCTGTCTCGAATAGAACGTTCATGACACCCCATTGACTAAAGGCGATTTGGGAAGCAATCGCAGCAGCAACGCCAATAATCATAATCGGTGCTTTGACTATTGCTGTAGTTTTTCCCCGTAGATAATTGACTAAATTGCTTCCCTGCTGGCTGATACTCAAAAGATAAACAATTCTGGCTGCTACTAGGGATTGAATTGCCATGGTGCGGGCAGTTGCTATATCTCCAGTAGTCGATTTAGCCCATTCAAACATGCCAAAAATCAAAACCCAGTTAAATAAGGACACTGCAAGCATGCGCAAGAGTAATCGGCGAGTTAGTAAAGGCTGATGTGGATCGAGGGGAGGCTGCTGCATTATTCCCTGAGATTTGGGTTCAAATGCCAGCGGAACGGTCATAGCGATCGAGTTGATCGTGTTCAGCCAGAGCACCTGTAGAGATAAAATTGGTAGATCTCTGGCTAGCAGGGCACTAATTAAAATTGTCATCGATTCCCCACCGTTGACGGGTAGGAGAAAAGCGATCGCCTTACGTAGATTTTTGTATACGGTGCGTCCTTCTTCTACCGCAGCTTCAATCGAAGCAAAGTTATCGTTAGTCAACAGCATATCAGCAGACTCTCGCGCTACTTCTGTACCGCCTTTACCCATGGCGATACCAATATCCGCTTGTTTGAGAGCAGGGGCATCGTTTACCCCATCCCCAGTCATTGCCACAATTTCCCCTTTGGATTGGAGAGCTTCTACTAACCGCAGTTTCTGAGCGGGAGCTACTCTGGCAAATACCGAACCATCTTCAACCGCTTGGGATAGCTCGAAATCGTCCATTTTTTCTAGCTGTCTGCCTTCAAAAGCTAAAACCCATTTTGTCCGATCAATACCCATTTTTCGAGCGATCGCTTGGGCAGTAGTAATATGGTCGCCAGTAATCATTTTGACTTTGATTCCCGCAGCTTGACAGGCATGCACTGCAGTGATCGCCTCTGGACGGGGAGGGTCGATCATACCCTGCAAACCAAGAAAAATTAAGCCTGTGGCAATATCCTCATGGTCTATAGAGTGCTGATGGGAATTTGCTTCTTTTTTCGCCAAAGCCAATACTCGCAATCCTTTTCGCGCCATAACTGCCATTGCCTGGTCGATTCCCGAACGTTCAAAAGCGACAATCTCACCCTGGCGATCGACTGCGTGAGAGCAACGGCTCGTCAACGATTCTACCGAGCCTTTAACATAAATTATGGGGACAGTCCCGTCGTGGAGAGTTGCCATATATTGATATTGAGATTCAAAAGGAATCGAGTCCAATCGCGGTTTTGAGATAGCAAAACTAGATTTACTAAGGCTGGCTTTTGCCGCAGCTGCGATCAATGCTCCTTCAGTGGGATCTCCGATCGCAGACCAATCCGAACCTGTCTGTTTTAACTCCGAATCGTTACAAAGCACTCCAGCTATCAGACATTCCTCCAAACCCAGAGGCAATTCAGACTCAGAAAGACTGCTATCCTCACCATCTGTCGCTCGTTTGATTTCTCCTTGAGGACTATAGCCGCTACCGCTGACTTTATAGTATTCATTTCCTACATAAATACTCTGTACGGTCATTTGATTTTCGGTTAAAGTTCCCGTTTTATCAGAACAAATAACGGTAGCACTACCCAAAGCTTCAACAGCGGGCAGTTTGCGAATAATAGCGTGGCGACGTGCCATACGGTTTACTCCAATGGCTAGGGTAATGGTAACTACTGCGGGTAGCCCTTCAGGAATTGCACTAACTGCTAAAGCCACAGTTGCTTCAAACATATAAAGCCAAGATTCTCCCTGTCCCAAACCCACCGCAAAAGTTAGGGCGGCTAGGGTCAAAACTCCATATAGTAGGGTTTGGCTGAACTTGGCAAACTTGCGAGTGAGTGGCGTAGTCAAACTGTCTCTCTGCTCCATCGATTGCGAGATTTGACCCACTTCAGTGTTGTTTGCCGTAGCGACAACAATACCGCTCCCCTGACCAAAAGTAACAAAAGTTCCTGCATAAGCCATATTTGTTCTCTCTGCCAAAGGTGTATCGGGCGGTAGAGGTTCGATAGATTTATTTACAGGAACAGATTCTCCTGTTAAGGCTGATTCATCTACCTGCAAGCTACGCACCTTCAATAATCTTAGATCTGCAGGAACTTTATCTCCAGATGCCAGTAATACAATATCTCCTGGCACTAAATCTTGGGAAGGAATTTTTAATTTTTGGCGATCGCGTAATATAGTGACTTCTGTGGTTACTGATTTCGCCAAGGAAGCGATCGCTCCTTCCGCTTGAGCTTCTTGAACATAGCCAATAATTGCGTTAACTACAGTAACACCCCAAATTACTGCTGCATTTGTCCACGAACCTAGTATTGCTTTGATCGCCCCTGCCAGTAAAAGAATGTAAAGCAAAGGCTGATTGAATTGCCAGAGAAATTTCAGCCAGGCGGGTTTATCTGGCTCAAACTGTAGTTCGTTCCGGCCGTATTTTTCATAGCGATCTGCAACTTCTTCTGCAGACAAGCCCTCTGCTAGATCGCTACTAAAATATTGAATAACTTCCCTTTCAGAAATTTGATGATATAGCTGGCGATCTGGGTATTTTGCTTCTAACCGAACTGGCATCATGTATTTTGGTTTTTAAGGTGTAAAAAACTTATTACTATTTTGTGAAGATTGGGTTGTGGGAAAATACTATTTGCTCTATCTTCTATTCTTTTGACTCCTCATTCTTATGATAGCGATTTGCTCTTGGACTTTTTGATAGCAAATCGTGAGGCTCGACAGCACTTTTGGGTAAGTAGGCAAAATCTTTTGGGGGAGTCACCTCTATGCATATTTACATCAAGATTTTGGTGAGCGCGGCAAAATTTTAAGATTTGAGTGCGGAAATGCTTATTCGCGAGGAGATTACCCAAACAACGATTTGCAAAGCACTAGAAAAGATTGATGCGGGTTCTGCCAAAACTATAGGCAAGCCACGATTTTTATATTCAGACACGATGGGATCTAGAGGAACATAACCCAGAAAAGGCACTCTTATTTTTTGATTTGATGGTTCGCGATCGCTTATTTCATATCTACGCTTAGAGGGATCGACGGCAAGAATATTGCACTTGTTTTCCAATAAACCCAGAATTGGCACTTTTAACCGCTCGAACATTCTTATGGTTTGATAAGTATCTGGCTGAGTCTCTGGTTCATCCGTACCAACCATTACTACGCCATCAAAAGTCAAAGCTTGAGCCAAGGCAATTTGCACATCTGCCATACCCGAAGGCAAATTAACAATTAAATAGTCAAGATTGCCCCATTGGGTTTCTTCTAAAATCCGTTTGAGTTCTTGATTTAGCCAGTAGTCACACCATTCATCGCACCAGTCTTCTAAGGGATCTCGTTCGAG
>JBCDCO010000255.1:0-7737 GCA_039181635.1 Cyanobacteria bacterium P01_G01_bin.19
CCTAACTGTTGGTAGATTATATGGCGTTGGTAATTACTTAATAAGCAATGCCTATTTTTTCCAAGTAAATTTAAATGTGCTTCCTCGACCGATCGCCGACTCCACTGAAATCGAGCCACCCTGATTTTCCACGGCTTTTTTGACGATCGCCAAGCCGATTCCTGTACTTTCTTTAACGTCTCGCGCCTCTAAAGTTTGAAAAATGGTAAAGATGCGGTCTTGATATTGAGGAGCGATCCCTTTGCCATTATCAGTAACTGCAAACTCGTAATGTCGATCTAATTCTTTAACTGAAATCACAATTTGGCTATTTTCTGAATTGCCATGCTTAATTGCGTTACCAATCAAATTACGCAACACTTGCTGCAGGGGTATCGCTGCGGTAGTGAAAGTAGGCATGTTTCCTCGAACCTCAATTTGGCAATTGTCGGGAACATCTTCTAAGTCGATAATTTCTGCCAGCATTTCGCCCACGTCTACCGATTGACGTTCGGTATTTACCCTACCCACGCGAGAATATTCTAGTAACCCGTTGATCAGATTCTCCAAACGACTAATTCTACCTCGAAGCAGGTTCATTTTATGTCGAGTATCTTCATCTAGCTTGTCTTCGAGATCCTCTTCAATCCAGGCTGACAGGCTGGCGATCGCTCTGAGGGGTGCTTTGAGATCGTGGGAAGCTACATAGGCAAATTGGTCTAGTTCTTGATTGCGCTGTTCTAAGGTACTCGTCGTCGCGAGTAAAAGCACATTTACCTGCTCTAATTGATGGGTGCGTTGTTTTACTCGATCTTCTAATTCTGCATTCAATTGAGCTAAAGCACGTTCGGCAGATTTGCGATCGCTAATATCTTTAACTGCTACTACTGCACCAAGTTTATTTCCCTCGTCGTCGATTATGGGACTTCCATTAGCCGAAAGAATACGGGCACTGCCTGATTTGGGAATTACCATCAACTCTACATCGGTAAAAGTTTCTCCCGAAAATGCCCTAAACAGGGGGGTTTCTGACTGTTTTAGGTAATTTTTTCCCTCCGCATCATAAAGACTGTAATGTTCCGCCCAGCGTTCGGGGGGCAAGGGTTCTTGAGGTGCGGCAAAAAATTCTAGACTAGCCCGATTGAATAAAGCTAAAATCCCTTGCTCATCACATGCCACAATACCATCTGAGAGATTATCGAGCATCGCTCTGATAAATACTTTGTCTTGTTCTAGTTCTATTTCTGCCTGCCTGCGTTCGGTAACATCTCGCATAGCGACGATCGCACCAATCTTTTTGCCATTGCGATCGACGATCGGATCTCCATTTGCCAATACTGTCAGAGCCTTGCCCTGTTTGGGCACGATTTTGATTTCTACATCGCGAACTGACTCGCCCGACAAAGCTCTAAATAAGGGGATATCTTCGGCAGGCATGGGAGTTTCGCCGTCGGGTAGATAGAGACTGTAATATTCAGCCCATTGCGAAGCAGGAATTGGCTGCTGGGGCAATCCATGAAATTCTCTGGTAGCACGGTTAAACAGAGTGAGAATGCCGTTTTCGTCACATGCCACTATGCCATCGGACAAGTTTTCTAATAGTGCTTGCAGAAATTTCTTTTCTCGATCTAGCTCGGTTTCTGCTGCCTTGCGATCGCTTATATTAATACTGGTTCCGATCAGGCGATAAACTTTTCCCGCATCATCTTTGATTGGGTTTAGGGTAGTCAGCCACCAATCATCCCCTCCATCGAAGGGCAGGCATTCCTCGTAGGAAAAGACTGCTTCTGACTGCAAACACTGCCGATAGTTTGCTTCTGTCCGAGCGGCAACTTCTGGAGGCAAAATTTGTTGGGGTGTTTTGCCAACTGCATCGGTAGTGCCCGCAACTTTTTGCGCCGTGGCATTAAATTCCCGATAGACAAACGAGCCATCTGCCTCAATATCGACGACAAAAATTGCTTCTTGAATATTATCGTAAATATTGCGTAGAAAAGCCTCCCGCTGACGAACCGCTGCTACTTCCTGCTCTAGACTAGCGATTTTTTCTTTTAGTTTTTGATTGATATCATTCACGGCTGGAATCAAAAATTGGAAGCAGTACGAGGCATCAAATCGAAGCCTATCCTCTTTCAACCGAGGATTAATCAATAATTATATTATTTTTTAATAAAATTTTAATTCTGACTTCTAACTTTTGACTTCTAACTTCTAAAGATACGTCTTAAGGATGATTGTATTTAGGGTCAAATGTTGGATCATTTTACAACAGATATGTTAACGCCTGAATTTATATAGTCTTATTTGTTAAGTGATGAGTAAAGTT
Source organism: Cyanobacteria bacterium P01_G01_bin.19 (assembly GCA_039181635.1). Lineage (GTDB taxonomy): Bacteria > Cyanobacteriota > Cyanobacteriia > Cyanobacteriales > Xenococcaceae > Waterburya. Next base: position 2,306 of record JBCDCO010000255.1, read on the forward strand.
AGAGTTGTTTTGATTGAAGATCATGATTTGAGCCGCATTGGTTTATGTGCTGCGCTTAAACAGTACGAAGATGTAGAAGTTATTGACAATGCTGCCAACGGTAAGGATGGCTTGAGCAAAGTTAAAGCTCATCACCCTGACGTAGCACTAGTCGATATTGGCTTGCCTGATATTGATGGCATCGAAGTTACTCAAAAACTCAAGCAACATCAAACTGACAATCCCGATTTTAAGACTAAAGTTCTAATGCTGACAATGCACGATAGTGAAGATTCGGTAATGGCTGCATTTGCTGCTGGTGCTGATTCTTATAGCCTCAAGGATGTGAGCATGGATAATTTGGTTCAGGCTATTCGTAATACCCATGAGGGCAATGCCTGGATCGATCCTGCGATCGCCCGCATCGTTCTGAAGCAAGCTCAATCCACTCAAGCCGCCGCTGCGCCCGTTGGCTCTGCTGCTCCCCAGGCTTCCAGCGACGATGATACCCAAGCCATCACAGCGGTGGCGGATGAATATCAGCAGCTTATCGAAACTTATCCTCTAACAGATCGAGAGCTAGAAGTATTGGAACTAATTGTTGCAGGATGCAGTAATGCAGAGATATCCTCCCGACTTTATATTACTGTGGGAACAGTCAAAACCCACGTCTGTCATATACTTAACAAGCTGTGCGCCGACGATCGCACCCAAGCTGCTGTTCGGGCTTTACGAGCAGGATTGGTCAAATAACCTCTTTATAAAATAGTAAAATACTAACGTCTAGTTTTTTAGCAACTTGGAGCGATCTTTCTTCTCACGAACAAAGATAGAGTATCTGACTTGATTAAATACTTAGAGCCAGTCTTGATCTAGGTGTAGGTTTTCCCCTGTTAGAGTGCTTCTGTGTTTGTATAATCACTGCTCGATATAAATGCACTCCAATTCAGACAAAGAATTCAATCAGCACTACAGATATGGCAAATATTTTGTTCTTATAGTGGACAATGATAAGGACAATCTATTTTTGGTGAGCTGCGTAGTCGAGTCTATGGGAATGGATTGTGCAGTTTGTGATGATAGCGAACATTGCTTGGATTTGATCCGAGAACTCTTACCAGACATCGTTTTACTCGATATAGTAATGCCCAAAGTAAGTGGGTTAGAGATTGCAGCAAGTATTAAGCAGGATGAAGATTTAGCCCGTATACCCCTACTTGCAGTTACGGGATTAACTAAAGCCGAAGATAAAGACAGACTTATGGCAGCGGGATTTGACGATTATCTAAGTAAACCTTATTTAATCGATGAACTAGAAGCAAAATTGAGCAAGCTGCTTAACCTTCCTCAAGCTTAGCCTCAAAGATGGCGATCGCTCCTGTTAAGTCACTTTTGATAGTAGTATCGCTCAAAAAATCAACTATTTTTACATTTAAAACTTCTTCAATAGTATCTTGAATTTGAGGATGGATTACACTGTCAACTGCTTGGCGAACCTGCTCTGCTAGCTCTAGGCGATTGTTATTCCGCAAAAGTCTTTCAGAAGAAGTTACAATTCCTTCCATAGTTACAATTAAGGTGCGATTAAATAGCTTATAAGTAATATTTTCAGGCTCTTTCTCCAACTCCGCTTGATAAATATTTTGAATTTTTCGAGAAAGAATTGATTCTATTTCCTTGAATTTCAACGGTTTTCTTTTCATGAAAAAATATTATTAATAGTTTACCAACGTCTTTTTATTATTTACTTTTTGAGCTCAGAGCCAAGTTGCTTTTTACTTACTTTTTATATTTTGGTATGCTTTCTGGATTGCGAACCAAAGGAGTCCGATCCAATATGGCGATCGTTCCAGTGCGCTTTGTATCCAGGGTAGCATCACTTAAAATATCTATTACATTTACATCTGCGAGCGACTTAATCAATCGCTTCAACTCTGGTTGAATGGCATCATCTAAATTAGAACGTACTTGTTCGGCTAATTCAGTTTTACCTTCATCGATTAATATTTGTTCTGCATTAGTAATAGAATCTTCAATAATTATCGCTAACTTGGAGCCAAAAAACTGACAGGTGACTTTAGATGGCTGATGTCCTAGATGCTGGCGATAAAAAGCTTGGATGGCTTGAGATATTTTTCTTTCCAGTTGTCCGCAGGTTAGTAAATCGTGTTTGTCATTCATTTTATTTTTCCCAAATTTTAGACTATTAAGTGCAAGCTGTAGCAAGTGAACAATAATAACTACAAGTTACTAAGTAACAGTGCTAAGTTTAGAATTAACATTTGGCTTCAAAAAACCAACAGTATCTCTAAGCTTTATAACTGCTTTTAAACTCGTTTCTTAAAATATGCTTTTTATCGAAACTATATTATTTAGTGTTTTCTTAATACATTTTAGTGTAATGATGCCGTCTTAAATCGAACATCTCCCCAAAGATATAAGTAAGATAAGCCAGGCTCTTTAAGCTGCGCTAAACTTGCCGATTCTAAAACCGATAGTTTATCTAAGCGATCGCGCAGTCTACATCCATTGGTAGACAAAATTTATCTATAAAAAGAGAGATGTAAGTATCTTTGTCGAAAAGGTAAATTTAGGCATAGTTTAATAATAAAAAAGGTAAATTTTATGAATCTTTTACTACAAGTAGCTAGTAGCGAACCTCACTTCCCTTACGCGGCAACTATCGTAGTTGCATTGGGCTTTGTTGCAGCAGTATCTATCGGTTCGATTGCCTGGTACAATTCTAAACGCCCTGCAGGTTGGGAAGGAAAAGAGCGTCCTGATATCGTTCCTAACGTTGAGAAGTAATAACCATTTTTGATGTAGGGTGAGATACCTCTACGAGAAAAAATACAGAATTGAGCTTTAGCGCGATCTCGACTTCAAAGATATGGTATCTTTGAAGTCTTTTGCCTGTTTAAAGTTCTTTAAATAGCTCCAAACACTTATTGGCTAAAATGCCACCAACAACTTTAATATTCTGAAAACTCTTTTCAGCCACGGTTTTACAAGGAATGTCTATTTGTTGAGTGCCTAAATCGATTAGTTCTTTAGTGGATGCGCCAAAAACCACGGTGGAAACTCCAGCCCAGACACAAGCCGCAGCACACATCGGGCAAGGTTCGCAAGTGGTATAGAGGGTGTATCCCTCCAAGGCATCTAAAGAATAGCCGTTCTTTTTAGTAAATTCTTTGAGTGCATTGAGTTCGCCATGGGCAGATACATCGTTATCTGTTTGAGCGGTGTTGTGAGCGCGAATAATAATTTCATTGTCTTTAACAATTACAGCACCATAGGGCAGATCGCCTTTTTTGGCTTCTACCAGGGCTTCTTGCATAAAATGTTCGTGGTTCATAAGTTTAAATTAATTCGGGTGTTAACTGTCTTCCGTAAAAAGTTCTGTTAAGTAAAAGTAGAGCTTATCCGTGTATTAAAGAGAGCAGCCTGACGATCGCACAACAGCTTGTTTAAATGTAGCCGTACCAACGATCGCAACCGTAATCAGCCAGATCGGCAAAGAGATATAGAGGCTAAACTCTACTCGGCTTTCAAACCATGGATCTAAATACGCCATACTAGCTTTAGATGTTACTTGTTACTTAATCAAAGTTCGATCCATATTTTTCTTCCTGGTTGTGCGTTCTGCTTTTTTTCGCTTGACAATCCAATAAATAGCGTAAGCAAAAATCGCAACCAAAACCAATATAGAAATAGGCTTTAAATACGCCCCAACTCGCTTGTAATTAGCACCAAAAATATAGCCTGCCCCTGTTAATAAGCTGACCCAGAAAACGCTGCCTAAAGTTGAGTAAAGCAAGAAAGGAATCAAAGACATCTTACCAATCCCTGCAGGGATAGAAATATAGGTGCGAACACCAGGTACGAGACGACCGATCGCAGTTGCAAAAGAACCTTGGCGATCGAACCATTGCTTGGCTGTTTCGACATCTTTACCTGAAAGGGTGAGCCACTTTCCATAGCGATCGGCAATTCTTTTTGATCGCTTTAGTCCCCAATACTTGCCCAGAAAATACCAGGGAGTCGCGCCAACAACCGAACCAATGGTGCCAGCAATGACTACCAAAACAAAGTTCATTTCTCCTTGAGTTACGGTAAATCCTGCCAGTGGCATGATCAACTCTGAAGGGATGGGTGGAATTATATTTTCCAACGCCATTAGAAAGGCAATTCCGAAATAGCCTAGAGAATTAATTGTATCTATAATATATTCGAGCATTATTTATATTGTTATTTAATAACGGATTTCACGCATTCGTTTATCCATAAATCTAAAAAAGCTTTAAGCATAGAGCAAACAGCTTTAAGCCATAGCCAAGTCAGCTAACAATCGTCTAAGTATGACCCAAACCAGTCACATTATTGCCAGGAACGCTGTACGTATTCCAATTACTGAGCTGGTAGTTGACTAGAATAGCCCGAGCCCCATTGATTTCTGCTTCAGTACCTTCTACTAAGACAACATAACTACCTTGTGACAAGAGTTCTTGATAATATGCTGCTTGGTCTTCTGGTATTCCCCAACCGACTAAAGCACCAGCCAGGCTTCCTCCCGCAGCACCAATACCACTACCCAAAAGAGCATTTCCCAATAAAACCGCAGCTTCTGTGGCAATACCTACTCCAGGAATTGCTAAAACGCTCAAGCTACCAATTAAACCGAGCATTCCTCCAGTCGTTCCGCCTAAAATAGCACCAGTTTCCAAGCCTTCTTTCACTCTTTCTTTGCTGGAGGCAACTTCTACATCAGCCATTGCTTCACCTTGAGGATTTTGGGCGATCGCCGACACTTTGTCCATATTAAAACCAGCATCCCTCAGTTCTGTCAGAGCAATTTCGGCATCTTGATGGGTGGGGAAAGTACCTACAGCACGCTTTAAGCTACTATCTGCCATATAAAAAACGGATTTTTATTTGTTTGCAGATACATTATCTGCAAAAAGCTTGTAAGGTACATCTCACTGTGGATGTAATGTTTAGCAAAAATCAGCCTGAAGAAAAAGCAGGCTCAAACTCGGTCTGTTTTGAGCGATCGCCAGAACAGAGATTATCTCTTTAACGGATTGCGCTAAACTCGAACATAGAAAGTTGAAACTCAATAAATTGTTTTGGAAATATTAGCGACATGCTGCGTTTTATACTTAAGTAATGAGTTATTTCTTCACTCCAGTTTTTTCTCTAAGGGACAAGGCTTTATATTGTTGAGCTATTTTCGTTCTTCCAGCAGTGTTAATTTCCCCTTGCTAAAGATTTAGTGAGGGGAAAGTTTTGAGCGATCGCATATCGAAAGATAGATTAAATATCAGTCCCAGAGAGGAGGCAAATTCTAGGGTAAATCGATCAGAATTTAGCATAGCAGTAAACAGGAAACAAAGAGCTACGGCTATGGCGCAGAAATTGAAAGAAGGTAGTAAAGTTAAGTGGAAAGTGGGTAA
>JBCDCO010000256.1:0-7693 GCA_039181635.1 Cyanobacteria bacterium P01_G01_bin.19
ACAATTCCAATTATTTTCATCACAGGTGTAGCGTTAGAGCGGGTAGTTGCTAGATTGAAGACAACTTCAGCCGAAGGAATAATTGTCAAGCCTCTTAATACTATCAATTTGCATTCCCAAATAGCTCAAATGTGCCAATGGAAATGAGAATTGGTGTTATTTTTTTTAAAGGGGTTAAAAGTCGCCAGCAAAAATATCAAACGGTGGCACAACGCCTGTATTTTAAATCCCCTTTGGATTATATTCTGTTTTGGGAGAAAATAGTAGATACAAACAAGGAACGACAATTAAGGCAATTAAGGTAGCAGCCACTAGTCCAAAAATAATCGCACTACACAAAGGCATCCAGGTAGGATCGCTCAATGCTAGGGGAATCAAACCAATAATGGTGGTGATACTAGTAGTTAGGACGGGACGCAAACGGTCTGCTACTCCTTGGGCTGCTGCCTGGCGTTTGGAAATGCCCTCTTCTTGATAGCTATTCATCGTATCCACCATCACGATCGCATCATTAACCACAATACCTACTAAAGCGATAATACCGATAAATGCCGAGAAGGAAAAAGCAATACCCGTGAGGTAAAAACCGCTAATAGTACCGATCAGGGCAAAGGGGATTGCCAGGAGAATAATAAACGGTTGGCGAAACGAACCTAGTTGCAAGACCAAGACGGCAAACACTAGGAATACTGCTAAAGCAAGTGCTTGACCCGCCGAACCAAAGGTTTCTGCTTGGTCTTCGGTTTCGCCCCCAAAGCTGTAGTCATAACCCCGTTCCCAAGACTGTTTCATCTCCTGTAATTTGGGCTCTAATTCCCCTAAAATCTGCCCTACCGTCCTGTTGGTATTTTTTGCCAATACTGTAGCGGTACGTCTGCCATCGCGACGGGCAATGGACAGGGGTGCTTCTGACTGGACAGTTTCGACCACCGCATCGGCAGGAATTGATTCGCCGTCATTGGTAAAGAAACGCACCGATAATAATTCATCTCGACGGGTAGGTCCACCCACGCGACCGTTGCGGGAAGGATAAGCAGTACTGAGACGGATTTCCAGATCTTCTTCGTCACCACCTACGGCAAAATCTCCCACGTCGATCGCTCTAGTATAGTATTGTGCTTGAGAGGTTAGTTCTTGTTCGCTTAAGCCATAAAAACTTAACTCTTCCCGCTTTGGTATCAGACGCAGATCGGGTTGCAATGCCCCCAAACTATCCCGCACGTCGGTAGTACCAGGAATCTGGCGTAACTGCATCTGTACCTGTTGGGAAATCTCCCGCAGTTGGTTTAAATTACTACCCGAAATTTCAATTTGGATCGGATCGCCAGTTTGTCCTGCTTGCTGTTCGTTGAGTACCAGTAACGCCCCTGGATATTGTTCTAATGCCGTTTCTAGTTCTGGACGTAGTTCGTCGAGGTATTCATAGGAAATGCGACTGCGTTTGTCTTCTGGGGTAAATACTCCCGAAAAACCCAATAAATAACTCCCTTCACTGGGTTGCAGTTCCCCCGACGCTACTAAGTTACTCCTTTGTCCGACATATTTGATGACGCTTTCGAGGTAGTCTTTTGATTGCAAGATATTGCCCAGATCGTCGGCTACTTCCTGAGTTACGTTGAGGGTAGTAGTGGGGGGTAATTCCACGTTAACGCTAAAGTTGCGTTGGTCGGATTGAGGAAAAAACTCGACTGGAAGACGAGTAAACAAAAAGACCGCACAGATAAATAGTGCTACTGTACCCAAAGTCCAAGCGGTGGCAGTAGTTTTATTCTTAACGGTGTGGTTGAGACTCCAACGAGTCCATTTTTCCGAAACGGTTTCCGACAGGCGATCGACTTTGGATTTGGATTCAACTCCTTTGACGTTTGCCAATAAATAACGGGATAGAGGAATATCGATCAAAATGGCGATCGCAAAGCTGAGGATCAAACAAATAATTGCAGCGATGGGCAACAGTTCGATAAACTTACCCAACGTTCCGCTAATTGCCATTAGAGGAGTCAATGCCAAAATAGTCGTTAACTGTCCTGCAAAGGCTGGAGGGGCATAGGTCTTAACCGTTTGTAGCGCAGCCTGGTTAAAGGACAATCCTTTGACGAAAATCGCTTCGTGCATCCCTTCCATCATCAGGATAAACACATCCACCAAGATCCCCAATGCCAACACCATGCCAATTAGCACCATGTTGTTAATCGTTTGACCCAGTAACCACAGTACCGCTAAAGCACCCAAAAAGGTCAGAGGAATCGACAAACCCGCAATCAACGCCTCGCGCCAGGAAAGGGCAATAAATAAAATGACAAATACCGCAGCCATCGCCTGTAGGGCATTAATAAACAAATTCCCAAGCTGTTCCCAAATAATTTCTGACTCGTCGGCAATCACTTCATATTCTATGCCAGCCACCCAGACGTTAGGATTTTGCTTGAGTTCGTCCATAGTAGCAATGACGCGATCGATGACCTCAATCGAATCTTGTCCTGGTACTTTGACTACCCCCACACTAACTACAGGCTGAAATTCGCCTCCCTGGGTACTGATAAACGCCCGCACGTCTTCCTGTTCTAATTCTCTACTTACCGTTGCCACTTCGCTTAAGCGTACTACTCGCCCCGACAAACGAGCGATCGGCAAACGCTCTAAATCCTCTATTCGCCGAAATTTGCCGTAAAAACGAACCTGCGTACCGATCAGATCGCTTTCAATCTCATTTAACGGCACGTCACTATTAGCAGTGCGAATTTGGTTGGCAACCGTCGCGGGGGAAATACCCAACTGCGCCAAACGATAGGGGTTCATCTGGACACTGATTACTTCTTCCCTCGCCCCACCTAAATTTACCTCGCTGACTCCCCCAACCTGTTCTAAACGATCCTGAATTTCTTCGGCAACTTGAGAAATCACGACAGGATCGATATCGCCATAGAGTGCCAAGGTAATGATCGGCGCATCATCTAAAGATACCTGTTCCACTATGGGCTGTTCCGCATCTTCAGGCAACTCCGATTCTGCTTGGGAAACCGCCTGACGCAACTCTTGAATAGCGCGATTTGTATCGGCACTACTGGTAAACTCGACGTTAATTATGGAAAAACCCGTATAGGAAGCACTCTTAATCTGCTTGATATTCTCAACCGAAGTGATTTCCTTCTCAATCTCATCCGTTACCTGTTGTTCAATGCTTTGAGGATCGGCACCCAGCCAAGTAGTCGTAATGTTTGCCACCGCAATATTAATATCGGGTTGAGACTGTTTGGTCATCGAAAAATAACCTAATATTCCGCCCACTACCAGCAATACCGTTAACAAAATGGCAAAGATAGTATTGAGGAAGAAAAAACGGGACAGTTTTGAGGCTTTAACCTCTTGGTGGGAGTTGCGATCGCTCGATGGCGATTTGGGCTTTACAGGTGGTGTATCTAGCAATTACAGATCTGAAACTTATGGTACTTTTTCATTGAAACTTGCCGAACGGACAATTACATCTGCTGCTAGGTAGAAACGATCCTCTAGCATCAACCCTTAATATGTTCAATGGCTATCCATAAAGCTTCTAGCATGACCTCAAAACTGTCATCGGTAGAACGAGGCAAAGTTAACATCCCCGATCCTTCTAGCTTAATAAAGCCAACAAAAACGGAGTTCACCATCCGCATAATATCAATTAGCTGAGTTTGACTTAAATCTCGGTTTGAGAAAATTTGGAATAAGTCTAGCGACTCTTGGATGACGCTAGCGGATTCGGGATCCTCTGGCTGTAGCTGAAACTGCATCATTACTTGATAAAGCCCTGGATGCGATCGCGCAAAATTACGGCTGGTATGACCTCCAACTTTCAAAAAAGCTTTGGGGTCTTTTATTCCTGCCAATTGTTGTTTTAGTTCGGCAAAAAAACGTTGATAAATAGTTATGGCTACAGCTTTTTTTAATTCGGTATTGCCTTGTAAATGTTTGTAGATGGCAGGAGGTTTGATTTTTAATTCTCGCGCCACGCGATTTACACCCAAAGCAGATGCGCCTTCTTGTTCAATACAGGCGATCGCAGCTTCGATTACGTCTTGTCTGGTTAGGGAATTAGCTTTAGTGGGACGACCCATTGAAATTAGTTAACACTATTAACTAAAATTGAATATAATTAACTCAATCATTTTAGAAGACCCTTGGCGATGAAGATTGTGTTTGCTACGGCAAGTCAACTTGCCCAGATGATTCGAGAGCGAGAGCTTTCTAGTACCGAAGTAGTTAAGGCTTATGTCGAACAGATTGCCAAATATAATGGTCGGATTAATGCGATCGCTACTTTAGATGCCGAAGGAGCGATTCAAAGAGCAAAAGCAGCAGATGAAGCCATAGCAAGGGGAGAAAATTGGGGTGCTTTACACGGCGTACCGATTACCGTTAAAGATACTCTGGAAACGTCAGAATTGCGAACTACCGCAGGTTATAAGCCTTTAGCCAATTACATTCCCCGACAAGATGCGATCGCGGTAGCAAGATTAAAAGCAGCAGGGGCAATCTTATTGGGTAAAACAAACTGTCCTGACTTAGCAGCAGACTACCAAAGCCAAAATGCTATTTTTGGCAGAACCAATAATCCTTGGAACGTTAACTATACTCCTGGAGGTAGTACGGGAGGTGGTGCAGCAGCGATCGCAGCAGGTTTTTCTCCCTTGGAATTAGGTAGTGATGGCGGTGGTTCGATTCGCCAACCCGCCCATTGCTGTGGCGTATTTGGGTACAAACCGACAGATAGGTTAGTCCCCACTTTAGGTCATCTTCCCGAACTTCCTGGTTATCCTCGAAGCATCCGCCACGTTTTAACTATAGGTGCTTTGGCACGATGCATAGCAGATTTAAAACTCTGTCTCTCGATAATTGCAGGTGCAGACTCCAGACAGCCAGAAATACCTCCCGTTACTTTAACCGAGGCTGTCGATCAACCCCTTGCAGCTTTACGTCTGGCTTGGACTGCCGAATTAGGAAATTTGGTTATCGATCACGAAATCGAATTAACTATGAAAAAGTTTGTCGCTCGACTTGAGGAAGTAGGGTGTACAGTAGAAAGACAAATACCCCCAGACTTCAATTTCGACCTAGCTTGGCAAACTTATGGCGAGAGTTACGGCAGAGAACTATTAATAGCAGAACCTGTCCTAAGCTGGGATAATTTAATGACTACCCTCAAGATTAACTACTACCGCTTCCAAGTAAATAAAAGGTATCGCGATAGTCCCATAGAAAAAGGACTTCTGAAAGTTTTGCCCCTCAGTCTCAAAAAATATATGAAAGCCTTAACCATTCGCGATCGCTCGGTCGCTCAAATGGATAGTTTTCTTTCAGGTTGGGATGCTTATATTTGTCCAGTATCTAGCGTTACTGCTTTTCCTCATCAGACAAAAGGAAAGCCGATTGAGGTCAATAAAATAAAATTGCCCTACAATACCGCTTGCGGTGGCTATGCTACCTTGTTTAACTTTACAGGACATCCCGTAGTAGTAATTCCTATTGGACAAAGTAAGGCTGGATTGCCGATTGGCGTACAAATCGTCGGTGAAAGATGGCAAGATCTAAAGCTGTTGGCAATCGCCGAGCGGATAAGTAAGATAATCGGCAAATTTCGATTACCTTTAGAAGATTAGAACAAAAAAGCGATCACGTTACGGCGATCGCTTAAAATAGTTAATGAGAGTATTATTAAATTTTTATCATTCTAAGATTCATATTTCTGCTTGTGCTGCTGTAATAACTGTTGATACTTAGGATTGGCTTTAACTTGCTGCCATTTAGCTTTAAATATTTCTGCCGATCTTGCTTTTACAGGATCAATATCTAACGGTAATATATTTTGGCGTGCCTCTTCTTCTGCCGCTTTCAATTTTTCTTTTTGAGGATTTTTACGATATTTTCGACCACTTTTATGATTAGCATACCTCCGCGATCGCGTATATCCCATCTGTATAAATTTTCGTGCCATATCTGCACCAACAAAATCTTCTTTTGCTTTAAATTCTAATAATAATGCTTCGATTGAATGCTGTTTGATGATAGCGAAATGATTAAAATATAATAGGTTAAAATACAGCTTTGGCTTATCATGTTCGACAAACTCAATGCGATCTCCCTCGAACCGATTAAAGTCGAAAGAATTGCGATCGCAATTAAGGATTTGCCATCTCGTTTAGTGGGAAAAACTATAGTTCAACTATCAGACTTACACTACGATGGAATACGCCTAAACGAAGAGACTTTAAACAAAGCGATCGCCCTAAGTAATGCCGAAAACCCCGATCTGGTAGTTATTACAGGAGACTTTGTTACCGATAATCCTCAACCTATTGAAGAACTATCACAACATTTGGCTTGTCTGCGTAGCAAACACGGAGTGTATGGCTGTTTAGGCAATCACGATCTAGTTCCCAAAAACGCTAAAAGTATAATTATTCAAGCTTTAGCAAAAATAAATCTGCGAATTTTATGGCACGAAGTGGCATACCCTTTGGGAGACGATCTGGCGATCGCAGGATTGCCCGATTTTTGGTCGCCAGAATTCGATCCAGCGATCGCCCTAAAGCAAATTCCTCAGGATATTCCTAGGATTGTTTTATCTCATAACCCAGACTCGGCTAGCGTTTTGAAACAGTGGCGAGTCGATCTACAGCTTTCGGGACATACTCATGGCGGACAAATAGTAATTCCATACTATGGCGCTGCTGCGGCTGCCCTGCCTCAAATTAGACAGCAAATACCTCCTGAAATACGCAAACATATTCCCTTTCTAAAAAATAATTACAGCAAGGTAGTTAGGCATTGGAATTGGTCAGAAGGCTGGCATCAGGTAGGCAGAAATCAGCTTTACGTAAACCGTGGTTTGGGAACATATCAGCCTGGACGTTTTAACTGCCCTCCAGAAGTTACCGTTATTACCTTAGAATCTTAGAGTATCTGAGACATCGTAGTACCGCGAAACGCCATTACTCTTGAAAACAAGCAATAAAAAACGCCCCCCATCGCTGAGGAGCGTTTCTTTAAATTCTACTTACAAGGAAGTAAGTCAACTATCTCTTAGCCGTTGATGGAAGGAGCGCTTATTGCTACAGGAGCTTGCTCGCCACTTGCCAAGTCTAGAGGGAAGTTGTGTGCATTACGCTCGTGCATTACTTCGAAACCAAGGTTAGCTCGGTTCAAGATGTCTGCCCAAGTGTTTACTACACGTCCTTGAGAGTCCATGATGGACTGGTTGAAGTTGAATCCGTTTAGGTTGAATGCCATAGTGGAAATACCCATAGCTGTAAACCAGATTCCGATTACAGGCCATGCACCTAAGAAGAAGTGTAGACTTCTGCTGTTGTTGAAGGATGCGTATTGGAAGATTAGACGACCAAAGTATCCGTGTGCTGCTACGATGTTGTATGTTTCTTCTTCTTGTCCGAACTTGTAACCGTAGTTTTGAGACTCAGTTTCAGTTGTTTCACGAACTAAGGAGGAAGTTACTAGTGAACCGTGCATAGCGGAGAATAAAGATCCACCGAATACTCCTGCTACACCCAACATGTGGAAGGGGTGCATCAAGATGTTGTGCTCAGCTTGGAATACCAACATGAAGTTGAATGTTCCACTGATTCCTAAAGGCATACCATCGGAGAAGGAACCTTGTCCTAGAGGGTAGATGAGGAATACTGCTGTTGCTGCGGAT
>JBCDCO010000257.1:0-7689 GCA_039181635.1 Cyanobacteria bacterium P01_G01_bin.19
AGGCGATCGCCGATGTGGTTGAGTTTTTGCCCTTGCTGCTGCGCTCCAACAGAGTTAGATTCAGTTTCTACCGCTGCCAATTCCCGAATCAATTGATTTTGCAGTTCTCTTTGATGAGCATCGGCGGCATCAAAAGTTGTTTGGAGGGCGTTGTACCATAACCCAGTAGAACTATAAAGGTTTACCCGCCGATCAATCCCAGATGTCTTTTGAGCAGCAGTGTTTAATTCTGGGGTAACTGGGACAACCTCTATTTCTGCCATAGTTACCACCGCTTTATACCGAGTGCAGCGCAGGACAATTTTCCAGCGATACTTTTTTCCTACGCTTAAGCCTGGTGAGCTTTGGGGCAAGGATAAAGACATCATTCCTGGTTTGCTGTTTAAGTTTTCTTTGTACGTTGTTTTGAGCTGAGAATTGTTAGTGTACTCTTCAAGGTGAAATTCTAGGGGAAAATATTCTCCATCGGGAATAAACCAAGTAAACGTTGGGTAAATAGAGGTAGTTTGACCGACATGACTGTAAGGAGCGATCGCCGTTAGCTTGAGCTTGTTGTCTTGACGATTGATACATCCTCCCCTGGTAGCGGTAGAAGTTGTAGTACGAGCATCGGGCGTGGAGGTAGTTTTGGGTTTTTTATATTTGGCTGTGGCAGTAGACACGAAAACGACAAACAGACAGATAAAGCAGCTAATTAACCAGCAATAACTTCTGAGGGAATAAAGGTAGTTTGATCGTAATTTTATCGCCATTTTTCATTTCAAAGAATCTAATTACTCTGGGTGATATTGTTGTTGCGCTAGCTGCTGCTGCATTCATTTTTCAAATAACTCATCGATCAAGACGCAAAACAGCGTAGCAATTTCCTATACCCATCAATCAATAAAGTAGCCCGCCACCTTCCACAAATCATTTTGGTTCAACATCAGGGTAACTGTTTCGATGGCGGCTTTTTTATGCTCGAAAGAAGTCTGATATTGAATGACAATATATTCACCATCAGGTGCGCCTGGAAGTGAGTTGGTGCATTGCTTTGATTTGACTTTTCGAGAAGCTATTTTTCCTAGAGGTTGTCTTACACCTTGGAGGGTTGTTTCCCATCGCTCGGCTGAAATAACATTTTGGAAGTATTGTGCCGCGTCCGACCAACTAGAGGTATAGTCAGAATTATCGACAAGAGCGAGCCAATTTTGAGCTGCTTCGATGGCTTGGGGTGTTTCTGATTCAATATTCATACATTTTTCGGCGATCGCCATAAGAGTTTGATTCGAGACATTGAGGAGAGATGCCCCCTGTAGTTTTCGCTCTTGGGGAATAATCGTCAAAGATACCATCGCGGACAAGCCTGAAAGAAAAGCTATCCAACATAAACGTCTGATCATCTGAACTATCTACTTGTATTATGAGCTGATGTTATGCATCAATCGATCTATCAGAGTAGGTAGAAGGTAGATGGTAGTAGGTAGTAGGCATTAGGTGGTGAGCGAAGGAAACAACTAACAACTAACAACTAACAACCGTCTTTTACTAATTAAGCTATATCCCAACCGATGACGTCAAAAGCAAGTAAATCGGTATCCGAAATTTCTATCAAGTCTCCTAGATCCCCGCTAGGATCCATAATACCGATCTGAGTGCCCGAGATTAAATCGTCTTCCCAATGGGAAAGCTGTCTTCCATCACCTGTTTCTGTACCAGTTGAAAGAGTCGCAACGACGGTATTACCACCATCAATGGAAAAATACTTATCATCAATATTGCCAGCAGTATAATCCACCGCGCCTTGCTCGAAGCTTTCTGGTGAATATCGAAACAGATCGAAGACTTGCAGTAAATATTCATTTTCTGAGATGAAGCCATCGACATCAACTACATCCAATAAATCTCCTAAACCGTTTTCAGTAATTAATCCGTTGATTTCCTCCGAATCGTTCGCCCCCAAGACATCGAACAAGTCAAAATTAGGATCGGCAATTAGGTCTAATTGTTCTGCATTAGTAGTAAAGCCGAGAACATGACCTATCTCGTGACTCATAATACCAACAAAATCTACTGCATCAGCAGAGATACCATCACAGGGACTAAAATCCCAAATAACATCGCTATTCATGTTTATAGCTCCATCTGGCAAGTTGGGATCGAACAGAAAATTGTCAGATATTGCGTTGATACCAAGCTGAGAAACCGCCTCTTCTGGAGTAATTCCCAAAGATTCGGCTATGTCTTCAATATCTATTCCCAATGCTCTGGCATTAGCAGTATTAAGCACTACAAAAGAGTTGTTTAAGCCACCGTTATTATCCAAATAAGGTGTATCGCCACCATTATTTTCACGGGTATTATTAATCAGAATATCTATATTTTCTTCTGGAAGATGTGCAACTGCCGTTTGGTCATCCTGAGAGCTAACATCTTCCGCCAAAGCCTGACTCAAACTTTCATAAGATATGGGGATTTGGTTAGGTATAGCTCCTCCCAAGTTGCCTTCTTCTGCTGGATTAAAGGTAAAGTCAATATTGACATTTACATCATCTGTTAGTACTGATCTCCAGTTTTCAGCAGCCTGGGTAATTCCATCGATCGCTTCAGTGGGAGTATCTTCGGCAAAATTAAAGGTAAATTGAGTTCCACCCTCATCGCCTGCCGTAATTGTATTGGTTAAAGGAATATCGGATTCTTCTGTTGATATATCCGTATCCGTTTCATCTACATATGTGTCAGACTCATTATGTTCGAATGTTTCCGAATCATCTCTTTCCATCGCTAGAGATGTTAAATACAAAGGACTTATTGTATCCGAATCATCTAAGCTTAGAGCGATTGTGGAGCCTATCGGACTTGTTTCTAATTCCAAAGCGCGATCGCGATCAATGTTTTGCTCTTCGTCCGACATTAAACTCGATTGCCAGTCTTGCTCAAAGAAGCTTGGTCCGATTAGCTGATTTTCTGCTTCTAAATCAAAAGTTTGATTACTCATCATAAATTTTTGCTCTATTAGCTACTTTTTTAAGATAGGTTCAAAGCTCAGTGAAAATACTGACTAAAAATGCCAAAGATCTATCATTTTTAGGACAAGGTTTTTGCCGAAAACTGCAAAAATCTCTAAAACACAAGAGCATACTGTGGATATTTTTGCTTAAAATTCAAAGTAGAAGAACCAAAATATTACCGATGACTTCAACTCTATCTGCCGAAAAATTGCTGACTATCTTGGTAGTGGACGACCACGAATCTGTTTTAGACGGGACAATTCTGGCTCTCAAACAACAGTACCCAGAGGCGCAAATACTCAAAGCCCAGACGACTAAAGATGCGATCGCCAAAATTCACAGCTTCACACCAAATCTGGCGATCGTGGATTTATCTTTACCAGAACAGGCTAGCGATTTGCCCAAATCCGATACGGGAATTGGCATGTTAAGAACTATTTTAGAAAACTATCCAACCTTAAATGTGGTAGTGCAGAGTGCTAATACTAAAGCTTTAGTCCGCTTGCGCCCCCAGATTTACGAGCATGAAGCTGGTTTTACTGTTGCTGATAAGGGTTCTTCTTTGAAGGATATGCTGACCAAGGTTGAATGGGCAACTCAAGGCTTGATTTATACTCCCAAAGAAATGCGATCGGGTTTAGAACTCAAAGAGGAATGGCTGACTTTGTTGGAATATGCCTTTGTTGAAGGTTTGCAAGACAAAGAAATTGCCAAACGCATGAATGTGGCAGAAAGAACCGTACGTCACTACTGGAGCAAAATACAAGATGCCCTTAAAGTTTATCCAGAAATGGGCAAAAACATTCGCATCCAAACAGAAATTATTGCTAGAAGAGAAGGTTTAATCGACTGACAATCTTTAATGAAGCGGCATTTTTTAGATAAAGTCAAAGCAGAATTTGCTCTCTGGCGCATGAATGCAATTCCTGGCATGGCAATTATTGTTATAGTCATGTTGGCTCGTTGGGCGGGATTGTTACAGGCTTTGGAAATAGGAACGTTAGATCGTTTTTTGCGCTGGCGCATTGCCGAACCCACAGACGATCGCATTTTGATTGTGGGCATTAACGAAGCAGATATTAGCAGCGTTGGTACGTATCCGATTCCCGATCGAGAATTAGCAATATTGATTGAAAAATTATCTGCTCATAATCCTGCAGCTATTGGCATCGATATTTTTCGCGACTTACCCGTCGAACCAGGACACGATCGCCTGACAAAAGCATTACGCCAACATCAAAATATTTTTGGCGTAGAAAAAGTCTTGCCAGAGAAAATCGCTCCTCCTCCCAGCCTGAGTCCCGAACGAGTAGGCTTTGTCGATCAGGTGCTAGATCCTAATGGCAATCTTAGAAGAAATGCGATCGCTATTTCCGACGATCGAGGAGAGTTTAAGTTTTCTTTTGCTATCCTCCTAGCACAGGCTTATCTCAAAACCCATGGCTACTTCTTAGCTAATGTACCTGATGATGAGTGGGCGATGGCTTTTAATTCCCATGAATTGATTCGCTTTAAACCCAATATGGGAGGCTATATTCGTGCGGATGCGGCAGGCAATCAGCTATTGCTCAATTTTCGTAGTGGCAAACATCCCTTTCGAGTAGTCTCGTTACAGCAAATTAAGGCTGGTAAAGTAGATCCAAACTGGATTCGCGATCGCCTGGTTTTAGTAGGAGTAACGGCAAAGAGTATCAAAGACGTAATTAATGCCCCAGGAATTGATACTAGTCCCTGGGGATTGGTTTATGGCGTAGAGATTAATGCTCATGCGG
This sequence comes from Cyanobacteria bacterium P01_G01_bin.19, assembly GCA_039181635.1. Taxonomy (GTDB): domain Bacteria; phylum Cyanobacteriota; class Cyanobacteriia; order Cyanobacteriales; family Xenococcaceae; genus Waterburya. Next base: position 4,763 of record JBCDCO010000257.1, read on the forward strand.
TCAGCCAAATTATCAGTTCCGTTCTTGACGGACGACCTCTTTTATATTCTCTGTCCGAAGCAGAGGAGTATCTTTTAATTTTAATTTCTGGGTTATTTGGTATCGGTTTGACCAGAATTTTCTCTTCTTCTGGCAAGATTGCTCTGTGTCTTAGCCTTACTATCTTAAGTGCGATCGTAATTAGTTTTCTATTGCTCGCCAGTATAGGACTATGGCTGCCTATCGTTCCAGCTTTTTTGGTGTTGCTGATTAATGGTGCGAGTTTAACCGCTTCCAACTTTTATCGCTACCAGCAAAATCTCAAGCTTCAGCTACAAGAACGCCAATTCATTATCGACTATACTTTTGACACTATTCACAATGGACCTCTGCAAACCCTAAAACAAATTCTCAGAGAAACTCAACAAGAAAGTTTTCAACACGATTTAGTCAGAAACAAGTTGATTCTGTTAGAGCAAGAACTAAGAACTGTTTATCAATCCGTCAGACAAGAAACTATCATCGATGGAGAAATCATTTATATCGACAATACTAAAATCGATTTAAACGATCCGATTAAAGAAATTCTTTACCAGGTTTATGCCAGTACAATCGAGCGAAATTTTCCCTGCTTTAAAACTCTAAAGTACCAAATCGTCAAATTTGAAGATATTGACAGCCAGCAGCTAACCGTCGAGCAAAAGCGCAATCTGTGTAGATTTTTAGAAGAAGCTCTGTGCAACGTAGGCAAACACGCTTTAGGATTAACCCGTCTTAAGGTTAGCTGCGTGAGGGATAAAAACGCCAACATAGTTCGAGTTGAAGATAATGGAATCGGAATCGCCAACTCTTCTAACCAAGCTGCAAATCGAGGGAGAGGGACAAAACAAGCTCTTAATCTAGCAAAACAACTGAATGGTCAATTCAAACGATATGCCAAATCTTCTTCGGGAACTATTTGCGAATTGTCATGGTTATCTTCTGAGACTTGATGCTAAATCAACCTTGAGTAAGAAGCGATTTATCTTTTTTCCTTGAAGTGAGTTGAAAAAAAAGATGATTCGGATATCACGCCTGTGTTAAGCATCCCTTATTGCTGCTACCGTCAGGTCCTGACAAGATTTGGGCGTTAATACCGCATGAGTCCGAATCATTAACTAGAATAGCACATTTGGGAAAACTAGACCGATAAGATTATGGAGATCGCTACTATTTAGCTTTTTAGTAAAAATACTTAGGCTTTCCATCTAGTTTATGTGCGCTATATAAAACAAATGTGTTTAACATAGAGGCGATTTTGGTTGGGAAAAGTTATCAAAGAAAAGGTAACTGTTTTCAAAATATTTATCCGAAAAATAATTATTACAAAGTGGAATAAATCTCTTTTAGATAAACAAAATTATGTCTCAAAATCAGATTATAGGAACAGATAGTAACGACTATCTATCAGATTCAGCCTTGGATGACGAAATATTTGCCTCATCTGGAAATGATGAAATAGAAACTACTTCAGGAAATGATTTAGTTGATGGTGCAGCAGGAACAGATAAATTGATCGTCAACTACTCCATATATGAAGATGATTTGGTTTTTTCTCTCCAAGACTATGGCAATCTCGACTTAGATGGATTGCTTGAAATAAATTTTCTTTCAACAGGCAATAATAATTACATTAATTTTTACAGTATCGAACAAATTGAAATTGCTGGTGGTTTGGGATTTGATCGCCTAGTAATAGACTACACCAGCGATGATGGAAACTATCATCTGACTACTCATCCTCGAAGTAATCATATACAAATATCCAATCCCGACACTGGCAATGGTAAAACAATCAATTTTAATAGTATAGAAAGTTTTGATATCAATACTGGTAATGGAGACAACTACATTATGTTGTCTATCGGTCATTTAGATGGTTCCTCTTCAGACGATATTATTAACGCTGGTGGTGGAAATGACTGGATTTACACAGATAAAGGATCTGACATAGTTGATGGAGGTGCTGGATTTGACGTATTAAGCGTCAGTTTTGTCGATAATACTAGCGGTGTTATCTCTACCATTACAGGTGATGGCAGCGGCGAATATAGTAGCGATAAGACTTCAGTAGAATTCAATCAGATCGAGGCAGTTGATATTGTAGGTTCATCCTACGATGACGTACTCATAGCATTTGCTTACGATAATGCTGCTTACCGCCAAGCTCATTCACATTCTAGTCCAGCGATCAATGGTGGTTTGGGATTTGATGAACTAGTAGTTGACTACTCATATGGTGTCAATCAAACTACCGATCTTGGTATATATTCCTATAACAGCAGTCTACTGAGTCATAATCCACAAACAAATGCAGTCAACATGCTCGATTTCCAAAATATCGAGGCTTTCAACATCACTACAGGAGAAGGAAATAATATAATCAACCTTGGCTATGATAATTCTTCCAATGATACGATTGATGCAGGCGGCGGAGATGATGAGATTGTTATCGGAAAAGGTTTCGATGTCGTTGATGGTGGTAATGGCTATGATGTTCTCACGCTAAATTTCAGCAGCAGCAGCACTAAAATAACTTCTAGCTTGAGTAAATCTCATAGCGGCACGTATAGCAATAATGATGAAACTCTGAGAGTGGACTTCACTCGATTAGAAGCACTAAATATTATCGGAAGTAGTGAAGACGATCTGCTTCATGGTTTGAGAGGAGAAGATACGATTTATGCTGGATTGGGCAATGATACAGTTCGCAGCGGAAATGGAGATGACTATCTAACTGGCTTAGACGGCGAAGATCTGCTGATAGGAGCAAACGGAGACGACTCTATCTATGGAGGATCGGGGATCGATACTATTGTAGGAGGAAATGGCAATGACCTAATCGATGGAAATGGCGATCGCGACATTTTACTTGGGGGTAACGGCAACGACACCATTAAAGGAGGCAC
>JBCDCO010000258.1:0-7662 GCA_039181635.1 Cyanobacteria bacterium P01_G01_bin.19
GAAGCTTTGGAATTTGCTTTTGAAGTATTGACTCAAGGAACGATAGCAGAAAACGCTCAGCTAGAAATCGAGACAATACCTGTAGTTTGCTATTGTCAGTACTGCGATCGCCAGTTTCAGCCAGAAGCTTATATTTATCAATGTCCCAATTGTCAGCAGATTAGTAGCGATATTGTGCGAGGAAAAGAGTTGGATTTGGTTTCGGTAGTGATTAGGAGTTCGGAATTAGGAGTTCGGAGTTCGGAATTAGGAGTTCGGAATTAGGAGTTTGGAATTAGGAGTTCGGAGTTCGGAATTAGGAGTTCGGAATTAGGAGTTTGGAATTAGGAGTTCGGAGTTCGGAATTAGGAGTTTGGAATTAGGAGTTCGGAGTTCGGAGTTCGAGGTTAATTGCTGATTGTTTTACAGGGTATGTGTCATGTGCAAAGATTGTGGCTGTAATGAAATTGATAGTGCTATTAAGGTAGATCGCCGTGAAATTGAGATTAAGCGCGGGATTTTGAGCAAGAACGATCGCTTGGCAGAGCAAAATCGTAGCTGGTTTCAGCAAAAGGGTCTATTCGTCATCAATTTACTCTCTTCTCCTGGTTCGGGAAAAACTGCCCTCATTGAAAGAATTGGGATCGAGCAAACGATACATAAATATGGCGATGACTTTAACTTAGGAGTAGTTGTCGGCGATCTGGCTACGGATAACGACGCCCAAAGATTACACAATAGAGGCATCCCTGCGGTGCAGATTACTACGGGAAATGCCTGCCATCTGGAAGCCAATATGGTGGCTAACGCTGCAAAGCAACTCGACTTAGATAGTCTCGATCTACTAATTATTGAAAACGTAGGTAACTTGGTATGCCCTGCTGCTTATGACTTAGGAGAAAACTTGAGGATCGTCTTACTTTCTGCCACGGAGGGCGAAGATAAGCCTCTGAAATATCCAACTATGTTCAAATCCACCCAAATGGTAGTTATCACTAAAATCGATCTAGCAGAAGCAGTGGAATTTGACCTGGATAAAGCGATCGCCAATATTAAGCAAATTGCGCCCCAAGCCGAAATTTTGGCAACTTCTGCTAAAACAGGACAAGGGATGAGCTCTCTTATAATTTATCTTTCTAACTCCTTCCAAACCAAATATCAGCTGAACTAACGACTAACGACTAACGACTAACAACTAACAAGTCAGTATTCCGCTATTTCATACTTATTATTGTTGACCAAATACATGTTTGACCAAATTTTTACATCCGATGCCATACCCGAAAGCTGCTCTATTCTCCGTCCCCGCAAGGGAGTAATTATTGGTTTGGGACAGGTAGGACTGGCTTGTGCCTATTCTCTACTGATTCAAAACTGCTTTGATGAACTCATTTTACAAGATCTCGATCTGGGAAAAGTCGAAGGAGAAGTAATGGATCTGGTTCACGGAATGTCACTAATCGAGCCTACAGATATAGTTGCGGGAACAGTAGCAGATGCGGGGAAAGATGCCGATATTGTGATTATTACTGCTGGTGCAGCGCAAAAACCAGGAGAAACAAGGCTTAACTTGCTCGAACGCAACGTAGCTATCTATCAAAATATTTTGCAGGATGTAGTCAAACACTGCCCCAATGCTATTTTGCTGATAGTCACTAATCCAGTTGACATTATGACCTATATAGCACTAAAAATTTCTGGATTTCCTAGTTCCAGGGTAATTGGTTCGGGAACGGTGCTAGATACCTCTAGATTTCGCTCTTTACTAGCGGATCAATTAAATGTCGATGCTCGTAGTGTTCATGCCTACATTATTGGCGAACATGGAGATAGCGAAGTTCCAGTCTGGAGTACGGCAAATGTAGCAGGTCGCAAATTGTTGACTGAAGATTGGGAAAAGCTTGACAGTAGCGATCGCCAAAAACTAACAGAAATTGTTGACCGAGTTAAAAATGCTGCCTATGAAATAATTCAGCGTAAAGGATATACTTCTTATGCGATTGGTCTGGTTGTCACCGATATAGTCAAGGCAATTTTGCGCTCGCAGGAACGAGTGCTTACTGTAAGCGGTTTGGTAGAAGGACTATACGATATTAATGATGTGTGCTTGGGCTTACCAAGAGTAATCAATGAGCGTGGTATCCTCAAAGCGGTTAATCTTCAGCTTAGTCCGACAGAAGCCAAAAAGCTACAACATTCTGCCACAGTGCTTCAAGAAGTATTTTCTCGCCTTAATTTTTGAGTTACTTATGAGCTTAGTAAAGCCGTTTCCGACATGATGGAATCAAAAAAAATCTTATCTTTTATAAAACAATGGTTAATCTGGGCAGCATTATTTCCATTCGTGGCAGTGTAGTTGATGTCATCTTTCCAGACTGTTTGCCCGAACCAAAATACTTACTTAAAGCTGGGGATAAAGGCAAAGTAGCTTTGGAAGTTGTAACCTATCTCAGTTCGGAAATAGTCAGAACGATCGCCCTAACCCCCACTCAAGGACTAGCCAGAGGTTCGCAGGTTATCGATACAGGTTATCCTTTACAAGTACCTGTGGGGAAAGCTAATTTGGGCAGGATGTTTAATGTTTTTGGCGAACCGATTGACGGTTTAGAATCATTAGCAGATTCACCTCGGCGATCGCTCCATGGTGTGCCGATTCCCCTGAGAGATCGCGCCACTACAACTGATATTTTTCTAACGGGTATCAAAGCGATCGACGTTCTTGCACCATTAGAAAAAGGCGGAAAAGCTGGTTTATTTGGCGGTGCGGGAGTGGGTAAAACGGTCTTAATTACGGAATTAATTCATAACGTTGTCAGTCGCTACCAGGGAGTAAGTATCTTCTGTGGCATTGGCGAGCGATCGCGAGAGGGAGAAGAGCTATATCGCGAAATGAAAGAGGCAGGAGTATTGAACAATACCGTAATGGTCTTCGGGCAAATGAACGAATCGCCTGGGGTGCGCTTTCGGGTGGGACACGCAGCCTTAACTATGGCGGAATATTTTCGCGACGATCTGCATAAGGATGTTTTACTAACCATCGATAATATCTTTCGCTTTATTCAAGCAGGTTCGGAAGTATCAGGTTTGATGGGGCAATTGCCTTCGCGGGTGGGTTATCAACCAACTTTAGCCAGTGAACTGGCAGAATTGGAAGAACGCATCTGCAATACGGCATCGGGTTCGATTACTTCCATTCAAGCAGTATACGTCCCTGCCGACGACATGACCGATCCTGCTGCGGTACATACTTTCTCTCACCTCTCGGCTTCGATCGTGCTATCCCGCAAGCGTGTCAGTGAAGGACTCTATCCCGCGATCGATCCCCTACAGTCAGATTCTAAAATGCTAACTCCTCAAGTTGTGGGCGATCGCCATTACCGCATTGCCCAAGCCGTCCGCCAAACCTTAGCAAACTACGAAGAACTCAAAGACATTATTGCTATGTTGGGATTAGAAGAATTGGCTCAAAGCGAAAGTAATATAGTTTACCGCGCTCGCAGATTAGAGAGGTTTCTCACTCAGCCCTTTTTTACCACCGAACAGTTTACGGGGTTAGAGGGGAAGATGGTTCAGTTAGAAGATGCTTTGAATGGATGCGATCGCATTTTAAACGACGAGTTCTCTAATGTTCCAGAGCGAGACCTTTATATGATTGGAAACATTGATGAAATTAAAAAAGTGTCGAAAACATCAACCTAAGATTGATATTTTAAGTAATGTAATATGAAGCATTATTTATCATTTGTCCCAACCAAGTTCTAAACCTTTCTTTTGTTAATGTAACAACCAAGAAATATAAAACAATAGCTATACTAAGGCCAAGAAAATTTACGCTAGAGGATATAAACCAAATGTGGACTATATCATTACGAGATATGCTGAAGAGGAATTACAAAACAGCCTACAAAAGTTTGCCTCGCCCATATCTGCTAAATTATCCCAACGATAGTGATGGCTCGAATTGTAAAAAATATAATCAGCTAGTCGATCAATATAATGAACTCATTCAATGCTCCCCAGTTAAACAGCTAACAGATCGGGGGAGATTGTTGACTTATTCATTAGTCATCGAAGACCATTACATATTGAAATCTTACTATAACTATACGCTGAAATATCATCCTAAAATATGGGAAATGTTTCGAGATTTAATCGAAAAAACAGTTAAAAAACATCCACAAACTACAAAAAAAGAGCTAGAGAATACAGTTAGATATACTCAAGAACTCGCACAACAAATTATTATTGCAACAAACTGTTCCTCTTAACTGACCTTATCAAAGTAAAGCCTTGGCTCTGGTCAAGGTTTTATAATGTTAGTCTCTTAATATGGTTAAGTTTGGAAATGATTTAGAGAAATGCGATCGCATTCTAAACGATGAGTTTTCTGATTATTCCGAACAGTCTCTCTACATGATTGGTAGCGTTGATGAGGTTAAGAATGAGTAAAAGCAATATGTATCCAACATGACAGTTTTATATAATATAGTTAGAGCTACCCCTCGTTGAAAATATCTCTGGGAAATCCACAGAGAGGGGGGAAGAAAATGTTAAAAAATACAATAAGCTTCATCACAGGAATAGTAGCTTCTCTAAGTATTTTAGAAACCGCGAGCTATAGTCAGGAATTACCTTTACTCTCTAAAGAAGAAAATTCTGCTACTCAAATCGAACAATTGGCTCAATGTGCCGAAATTTCAACCCGAAAGAATCGCGATCTATTATCTTATAGGCAGCTAGAAAGCTTTCTTAAAGTACAGCAGTGGCGCAAAGCCGACCGTGAAACTCTCAATCTGATGCTAAAAGCCAAAAATCGGCAACCAGATGAGCTATTAAGCAATCAGGACATAGCAGACTTTCCTTGCCAAGTTCTGAGTGAGATTGATCGCCTGTGGGTGGAATATAGCAATGGGCGTTTTGGTTTTAGCACTCAAGTTAAGATTGATGACGAGCAGTGCAGCAAGTATTCTGACTTTTACCCTGCTGCCTATAGATGTTTTGCTGAAGAAGTCGGATGGTTAAAAAACAACCGATGGATTGATTATTCACAAGTTGAGTTTGATATATCTGCCCCATCTGGGCATCTGCCAGCAGTCTACTTACTGCTTTCTGACAGGACACTAGAAAGATGTCCTCAAGAAGGCGAATTTTCAGAACGAGAAATTACCTCAGAAGAACGAGAATGCTTGGGAACGCAATTGATGTTGGGTTATGGAGGACCACTATCACTGGTTTATAGTCCTACCTGTCAAATAGAGCTTAGTGAAGATACTCCAGGAAGTCTGAAAAATGATGCTGTAGCCTATTACAATCGGGGTGGCGATCGCTATGAGTTAGGCAACTGTCAAGGTGCGATCGACGACTATACTCAGGCGATTAGAATCGATCCGAACTTGGATAGCGCATATTACAATCGGGGCAATGTCTATCTTAAGTTAAAAGACTATCAGAGTGCCATAGTTGACTATAATCAAGCGATCGCGCTCGATCCAAATATGCCTCAAGCTTACTACAATCGGGGGAATGTCTATCGTAAATTAGAAAAACATCAAAAAGCGATCAAGGATTACACTCAATCTCTGAGAACTAATCACCATTATAGTCATGGCGACGGTCGCCTTTTATCTGCCTATGCTTATAACAATCGAGCCTTAAGCCATAGAGATCTAGGATACACACAGCAGGCGATCGAGGATTTTCAATCCTCCGCCGACATACACAGGCAGTTAGGCAACAAAAATTTGTATCGAAGAGCTATGAAACAAATCCGCAAATTACAGAGTAAATAGTTTGATGGAGATGCGGGACTTTAGAAGGTGAATATTGGCAAGAGATTTTTAAAGCGATCGCCATTCAATTGCGGTTACAAGCTTTTCTAAAAGATTAAAAAATATTACTCAAATCTAAAACAAACCCAGGCAATATGTTTTCGCCTGATAATGTCTGAGGATTCTTTAAAACTTCTATCTGCTGGTTGGGACGATATATTTCTACTGTTTTAGCTGATGGTTCAATTAGCCAGCCAAGTCTAACGCCATTATCTAGATATTCTTGCATTTTTGCCTGTAGCCCCGCGTATCTCTGGTTTTTAATGTCACTAGGACTTACTAACTCAATGACAAAATCAGGGACAACTGGCGGAAATCCTTCTTTTTCTCTTAAAGTTAAAGCATTCCATTTATCCAGCGTCAGCCAACTGACATCAGGACTTCTTCTTGCACCATTGGGCAATGTAAAAACAGTAGAAGAATCAAAAGCTTCCCCAGTACCATCTCGATCTGTCCAATTTCCTATTTGCTGTGTCAAACGGCGATTTTTTCTTCCTGCCTCACCACCTGTAGGACTTATAACGATTAATTCTCCATCTTTGGTCAACTCCATGCGTGCGGTTTGTTCGGCGAAGGCTAATTGCTCGAATTGTTCGGGAGTTACTTTGAATCCTTTAGGTACGGAAATAGCTTCCATCGTTTTTACTTGAATATCTTTTATTTATTATATGAAATGGTGGATTTGTTAGATTGTTTTACACCAATTCAAGCGATCGCACATCACGTTCTCTGTCAGATGAATTTTTGGAATAGGCGATCGCTTGTTCTAAAAGCTCGGTCATTTTTATCGAATTAAAACTATTGGCGTTGGTGAATGCGTAATGCTGTTGGTGCATTTTTTATCTCTAAAGAAGTAAACCTGAATTTAAAAAGCTTAAAGCTTAAAGCTACACCGCTTCGCGGAAGCGTACTAGGCGCTTGTTGAGCTTTGTTCGACGTACTACAATTAGTAATTTTATGCAGGACGTTGCGTGATGACCAACGCCACTATTTTGTTTCCCAAGGATTAATTAGATCTAGATCGCATTCCTCAAAATCTTTGATATTTCGAGTTGCTAAAGCTGCATTATGAGAAAGAGAGATCGCTGCAATTTGAGCATCAATTTGAGAAATAGGAAGACCAATCGCTCTCCTCTTCGCTCCAATAGTCGCAAATATTTTTGCTGCATTTGTATCAAACGGCAAAATTCGCCCAGAAAAATCTAATTCAAACATAGATGTTGCTGCTGCTATTAGAGAAGTCCTGCGTTTGCCCAATGATAAAATCTCCAAACCATAGAGAATTTCGGCTTGAGTTAGAGTAGTAATAAATAAACTCGTTGCTTTGTGCTTCCTGATCCAGCCTATAACTGAAGGATCGGGTTTAGTTCTCATTAGTTCTGATAAAACATTTGTATCGAGAATAATCATTACTCGAATTCAGGAGGTTCGCGCATTGCTTCGCGTTTCGTAGATAAATCTTCAACGCCACCAAGTTGAGCAAATCGCTTTTGAATAGATTCAGCGAGATTTTCTGGTAACTGTTTGTCTTGTAATAAAGCAGTGCGTAAGATTTGCCGTACCTCTTCTTCCATCGAATGACCGCGATGTGCAGCGCGAATACGCAGCAGTTCTTTAATTGGTTCTTCTAAATTGCGGATAGTTAGGCTAGCCATAGTCGATCGCATTAAATTTATTTACACTACATTGTTATCAATGCTATCATTGATTGCAGTAAAGGTGATTACCCCCATTCGAGGGCAAGCGCTTCGCGTAGCCTTCGGATCGCTGTTTGGAATTGGATATACCAGCGATCGCGCTAACGAATCATGGGGTAATGTATGGTGCGTAGCCCTAAAGGATTTCCTGAAGGATA
>JBCDCO010000259.1:0-7573 GCA_039181635.1 Cyanobacteria bacterium P01_G01_bin.19
CCTACTTCCGTTCTTCACTTAGAAGAATGAACGATTTATATTTCTGTATCTATTGTTACTATTTTTTCTAAAAAAGTCAATAGCAATGACAAATTAAAAATTGAGCTTGCGATCGCCCTGCTTGATGATTTAATTTATTGATCTCGCCAGCTTCTCGTTCCAAAATACTGACAGGATTTACTAGCGATTTTTGCCGCACAAGCTAAAGCATGATGAAAATCCAGATGTAATATGTAGTTGCAAAAAGCACCGTGAAAAATATCTCCCGCACCTAAAGTATCTACTGCCTCAATTTTAGGTATGGCTATCTCGGTAATTTCATGGCGATCGCAATATTGAATTGGGTGTTTGCCTTGAGTGATGGCAATGCCGTCTATTCCTTGCGATCTTAAAAAGTCAAATACGGCTTGTCGATCCTGGCATCCAGGAGGGTAGAAATTAGCCGAACAAATAGCATAGTCAATTTTGGGAAGAATTTTTTCTAATCTTGGCTTCCAACTTCCTCCATCCATCACCACGGGAATTTGTCTTTGATGGGCTATTTTGGCTATTGCCACGCTGACATCTATTTGATGTCCATCGATCAAAACAATATCTATTCCTGCCAAAATATCTGGCGGTATTTGCGATCGCTTTCCCTGAGATTTGAGAGCGTTAATTGAAATGACCGATCTTTCTCCTGTATTAGCAGTAACGGTTATCGAAGATAAGGGTGGACTGTCTAACTTGTGCGGCATTAAGTCGATAAGCTCGACATTACACTGCGACAAATCGCTTTGAATTAATTGAGCCATTGGATGTTGCCCCAACACGGTTAGTAGCTTTCCTTGATTGCCCAAATAGCTAAAGGCAACGGCAGCATTAGTAGCTGGACCTCCTGCTACAGTAAGATAGTCCTTGGCTACTATTTTTTCATTTGCCTGGGGATAGCGATCGCTCAAATAAATACAGTCTAGGGTAGTCAAACCCACAAATAATCCTCTATATCTCATAATAGCGATCGCTTTTGAAGTCAGGATTTGCTAGCTACTAGCCGAGAATTTTCAACCAAAGTAACAAAGTTTGATAGTATCTGTAAGCCATTATCCGAAGACTTTTCTGGATGAAATTGTACTGCCATTAAGTTATCACGAGCGATCGCTGCAGTAACTTTTTGCGTACCGTGAGTTACCATTCCCGCATTGAGATTTTTGTCTATAGGATCGACATAAAACGAGTGAACAAAGTACAGATAAGGATCTGCAGGTAGATTGTTCCACAGGGGAAGCTCTTGTTGGACTAACTCCAGTTGATTCCAACCCATTTGAGGAATAGTAATATTTGGCTCGCTCCTAAAACTGCGCACCATACCAGATACAATTCCTAAACCTCTTTCTGTACCTTCTTCCGAACCATCAAACAAAAGCTGAAGTCCGACACAGATACCCAAAAAAGGCTTACCAGAGGCGATCGCCTTTTTGATTACAGGTTCTAAGTTTCTTTCTCTGATGTGACGCATAGCGGGATCGAATGCGCCCACTCCTGGTAGCACTACCGCATCTGCGGCTAGGATTTTTTCTGGAGAATAGGTAATTTTGGGTACTGCACCAGCTTTTTCCAAACCTTTACAGGCAGAGTGTAGATTGCCCATGTCATAATCAATGACAGCTACGTTAACCATGCTTACTTCTCCAGTTTTGAAACCGCTTTATCAATATCCTTGCACACTCTTTATTCTATTACTTGAGAGCAAAATCTTATTATGACATCATTGATTTTTGCATAGCTATTTGGATATATTTAGCCAACGTAGTTGCATCTACTCCCAATTCAGTATGCTCTTTGGCGGCTAAAATCCCTGCTCTGGCGTGCCACCATGCACCACTTGCTACCACATCAAAGAGACGGTTATTTTTTGCCTGGGCAATTAAGCCCCCAACCAAACCAGTCAGTACATCTCCACTGCCACCTCTAGCCAATGCAGGAGTGCTTTCAGAAATCAGCCAAGTTTGCCCCTGGCTGTTGGCAACGGCAGTTTTTGAGCCTTTGAGGAGAATAATAGAATTACTTTGCTGGGCTGCGGCTTGCACCGAGATCAAACGATCTGTTTGTTGTTCGCTCAATTCGGGAAACAGGCGTTTAAATTCCCCTGGATGAGGGGTCAAGATAGTGGTAAATTCCCTTTGATTTAAAACTTCGATCTCATTTAGTTCGGATAAAATATTTAAACCATCAGCGTCCAAAATAATCGGACATTCAGCTCCTAATATTTTTTCCACCGTAGATTTCGCATCTAGAGTCAAACCGCAACCACAGGCGATCGCATCGAATTTATTTAAAGCAGCAGCGGAAAAAGGCAATGAGGCGATCGCGCCTTCTTTATTTTCGGGACAATCTACAATCAAAGCCTCAGGAATATGACCGATCATCAAGTTTTTCAATGATTCTGGTACGGCGATTGAAAGCATTCCCATGCCGCTAGCTCTAGCTCCTAAAGCGGCTAAAATTGCCGCTCCTGCATAGCGTTTAGAGCCACAGACTAACAGTAAATTCCCGCGATCGTATTTATGAGTAACGAGGGGGCGTGGTAAAGGAAGTAAAGACAAAGCAAGTGCTTTATCGATACGTCTAATTGCTGCTGGCTGTGGCAAAATTGCTCGAATATGATGAGGCAGTATGCCAAAGTCAATTCGTTCGCTCTTGCCAAAATAATCTAAGGCAATATCTTGGAAAAAGGCTTGTTTCCATAAGCCCAAACATAAAGTATTGGTAGCTTTTATCGCTCCTCCGAGAACTTTTCCCGTATCTGTATTAATTCCTGAAGGTAAGTCGATGCTGACTGTTGGTTTTGACCAGCTATTGACCAAATCGACTACCTTAGCAATATTGGGTGGTAGCTCGCGGGTCAAGCCAAAGCCAAATAACCCATCAATCAGCAACTGGCAGTGTTGTAATGGCTCTATTTCTTGGTAAAATTCAATTCCCAAACTCTTGGCATATTCAAAATGTTGAGTGGTCAAGGATTTTAGTTTGGTAAAGGGCAGGAAAATTTCAACTGAATAATTTGCTAAATATAATTCGCGAGCTACCACTAAAGCATCTCCACCATTATGTCCTGGTCCTACCAAAACTCCTACAGTAGAAAATTGCGGCTTGGGATATAGCTGCTGAATGCGATCGCTACAAAGCCTTGCTGCCTTTTCCATCAGTGCAGAGACGGGCATTCCCGCAGCAAAAATCTGTTCTTCTATTTGCTGCATCTGAAATGCAGAGACGACAACGGTTTCGACTATATTATTCATGGTCTATTCATCATTAATCGCTATAGTTTAGATCGTAATTTCCCGTGCTGATACCTCGATCGTTACCAAAGTTGCTTGTACTCAAGATCGTATTGTATTCAAAGTTAGTCAAGCTACTAACTCCCATATAATATTCTCCATCGGCGATCGTCACCAACTTTGTCCTGTCGAATATTTATTGTAATGAAGAGAAAAATAAATATTTATTAGCTTCTATTAGAGAAAATAAAACCTTGGCTGTTTGTCGATTGTTTAATAAGTAGATCGACTTAATTAAACGTAAAATAAAGTTCCCTACTTTCTTATTCTCTTATTGCCCTAAGAATAATTGTCGGTTTGATGTTTAATTAGGATGGAAGTATTTACCAACACTTTGTATGAAGAGGATTTTACATGTGTAGGTATGGCAAGGGAACGAAATACTGCTGTGGCTGCTTTACTCAATAGGCATTTTAAATGATTAAATTAATTATGCTTAACGATCTTAATTTGCAACCAGCCAGCTATAAATAAAAACTTACTAAAATTGCAGATGTTTGGCAGGAATATATCAGTAAGTAATCTGCATTAACCACATAACGTCCATGGAAATTTAGCCAAAACTAATATTCAGCTAATGACGTATTGTGTTCGTCTGATTCGGGATTAGATCCTGTGGACTTATTCATATTTTTGGCTTTATTTTTGGAGCGCAATTCTAAAACCGCACCAGGAATTACTATGACCCAAAATAAAGAAGCGATCGCTATGGTCGTCCAAGAACTTAAATCTGTCTTGGAACATTCTTTATCTTGGAACATTCTATAAATTAAAAAAATAGCATAAGCAGCAGAACCAGATAAATATAGAGTCATTTTTAATAAAATTATCAAGATTTACACACTATCAATTATGCTAGTCAAAACCTCGATTGGTAAACCGTAATAATCGGTATATATATATGAATTATATCAGAAAGTTATTCTGGTAAAAATACGGCTATTATGCATAAAACACCAAAAGCTATGTCTAGTTTATCAAGATGGCAGGACTTGGGCCAGCTAAACGTTTCTAATAGATATTATTTAGAAAATATTAAGTCTCATCTCGATTTGGTCTTGTTGGCTCTAGAAGCCATCGCCAACATTAGTTCGGAAGCCATTATTAAAGCAGCACAAGATTTAAATTTGGAAACTATAATAGGTGATCGCCTAACCTTATGGCGGCTGAGATCGGCAAATCCTCATCGTAAAAGTTCTGGCGGGCGAAAAAAACTAGATGTTGAAGAAGCTAAATCGTTAGTCTTGATTATTTGTCATTTAGCAAACAAACATCAAGAACTTCTGCGTCGAGCAGTTTGTTTATTGGAACAAGCAGCAGAACAAAATAAGCCACCCCATCAAATTTCTTTGCTCGGCAATTATTTAGACTGTTTTATTAATTACTATCAAGAACGTATTGCAGATGATGCTCGTACTTCTGTAGAAGACCTATCAAATCTAGCCTGGAACTTATTAATTAGCATGTTGTTTTATAGCGGGCAAAATGGTCATAAATTACTGTGGATTGCGATTTTTGATGCTGCGGAAAATTCTTATACGAATAAAATATAATAAATATTATGCTAACTACAGTCCATCGCTTTACCCCACCTACCTGTACTCTAGAAATTAAAGGTAAAAAGTCTCCTCTTTCCCGCTGGACAAATCAACCTGTTTTAAAAAAAATCAGATTCAAACTAAGCTTTGACGATCCCAGACTACCAAGCTACAAACAAGTTTTGCTTACAGGCGATCGCGACAAGCTAGAAGCACTAAAAACATCGGTAGATAATTACGTACAGGATTTATTACATAATTCTTTTGCTCCCAATCGAGCAGAAAATCAATCGGCGAATATTGATCGCAACCTGCCTTATTTGACACCAAAAGGGCTAACCAAACACGAACTATTCTTTGGTAATCTAAGTCACGATAGCCGAGAAAATAAAACAACTTTGAGTACCGTGCAGCTATTCGATCTGGTTGCTGCACTGGAGGGATATAGTTCCCAGATTAGTGCTTTACCAGAACTACAGCAGGATTCATCGAAAAAAAACCCGACTCGTCTTTGGGGAGGCATAGCCGCAGCAGCATTAGCAGGAGTAGGAATTGCAGCTATATTACTCAACTCTACCACTCCTCAAAATATCGCCTCATCTCCTCAAACAGAATCATCTAGCGACACCTCTCAATTCGACGAGGTTATTCCCCCCAGCGCATCGCCATCGTCAAGCGATAAAAACTTGCAGGTAAGAACCAGCGAACCCCTTTCTTCGGCTGAAAGACTGCCGCCACCTCCTGCAGTAGATAAACCAAAACCCAAGCCTAATATTCCCGATCCTGCGGACTATCCTTTATCAGAAATCGCTCGTCAGTCGGGTTTGAGTCGGCAAACAAGAGAAGAAATTACAGAAGATAATTCTGCTGAAGGTTCTCAATCTATTGTGATATTGCCCAATGAAAGAGATCTAGAGTCAGAGATTGAATCCCAACTAGAAAATAATAGCGATCGCAAACAAAGAGAAATAGCTCCTCAAATAGCTAATTCTCCCCCAGAGATACCAGACAATTCGGCAACCTCAAATATCGATCTCTATAGGAGTAAACCGACTCCGACTAAGCCCGATCGATTACAAGAAATAAGAGCCTTTTTCCGAGAAAAGTGGCAGCCTCCTCAAGATTTAAAACAGAGCTTAGAATACAGACTTCATCTAAATTCCGATGGCTCAATTCAACGAGTCGTTCCCATTGGTAAAGCCTCTAAATTGTATTTAAGTCAAACCAATATTCCCGTTCGAGGAGAATCATTTATCTCTCCCCTAGAAGAATCCGATCGCACTAAAATCCGCCTGTTGTTAAGCCCCGATGGTGGAGTTAAAGCCTTTGCGGAATAACCTGGAAAAACAAAGCGATCGCTTGTAGGGTGGGCAAATTGGGAACTTGTCTAACCAAAATTTTCGACTTTAACCATTGCCCACCATAACGAAAAGGCTAAAAGCTAAAAGCTATAAACAGATTACCTTTCGGTTTAATACCTGGAATCATCAACTCCTTATTTCTTATAGTGCCAGTAGCTAAAACAAATACACAGATTCCGTGCTGTCGATCTGAGAATTACTGCTCTCTTCTAAATTTTCTGCTTTTGCCTCGACTAATTTATCAAAATCGATATAAATTCGGCTTTCCGTCTCATTTAAAGCACCACCACTAGACCCCGATCTGACATCTAATAACTGCTTGAGGGTAGTTCGAGCATTGCTTCCTTTCTTAAGAGTATAAAGCATACTTTCTGAATTACAGGGAGCGTTGCGATTTGCCACCGCACAGATTACAGGTTGGCGATTGACTGTACCAGTTGTAAAGTACTTGAGAGTTCCAGCCATCGCATATTTTTGAAATTTTTCCGAAACTGTCTTGCAGCGAACTTGGGGACTAAACTTTTCGCCAAACTCGGTTGTTTTCCACTCAATTATTTTGACCGAACCATATTTGGGAGACTGTACTATGGTAGTAGGCGTTCCACTAGAACTATCGCAGGTAAATAAAGGCTCTTGAGCAGATACGGACTGAGCCGCAAACATAGCTGTAGAGGTACTAAGAGCAAATATAGTAGCTGTTGATAGAAACGATACAAGTTTCATAATCGTAATGGTAGTTGCAAGTCATATATATAATACAATTATAGTGTTGACTGATTAAGTTTATGCAAACATTTGACGTCAAATGGGACTATATATTTAAAGATTTGTTCTCTTCGCTTTAATATAATAGTTTTTGTAACCTTTTACGCTCTAAATTATTGAATCGATCGCTTTTAGATTGTCGATCGCAGGTTGATAATTGGGATTGATTTCTAGGGCTTTCTCAAAAGACTGTTTGGCTTCTTGATATCGCTCTAGTTTGTATAAACTAAAGCCTTTATTCGTCCAGGTATTATAGTCCTGTGCGTCCAAACTTAAAGCCCGATCGTAGGCAGCCAGAGACTCCTCGTTGCGATCCATAGTTTCTAGAATCAAACCTTTATTACGCCAAGCAGGGGCAAAATTTTCATCAATCGAGATCGCCATTTCGACATCTTGCAAAGCCCGATCATATTCGGCTAGTTCTAAAGCTACTAAAGCTCTATTGTTATGTAGCAAAGGAGAAGGAGAAATATTTTGCCTCTGTCTTAAGTCTACTGATCGATCTAAAGATGTCAGAGCTTGTTGATATTTTCCTAGAGCAAAATTTAGCTCGCCTTGAAACATCCAGTCTGCCGAATTTTTGTCATTA
>JBCDCO010000260.1:0-7571 GCA_039181635.1 Cyanobacteria bacterium P01_G01_bin.19
ATTAAAGTCAAAAAACATGGTCGCCTTGCCAAGAGTATTTTTCGCAATGGTTTCGATCATCTGCGGTCTATCTTGACCGATCTAGATCTCAAACATGAAGCATTTCTTACCTCGTTAAAATTTTTGTCCTGTACTTAGGGCTTCGCTACGCAATATTGTATTTATGCCCCAGGGTAACTAACTCTTCTAGTTGTGTTAATCCTTCAGCTTTATTAGCGATCGCAGTTTGAATCAATTCTTTTAATTCTGCATCAGTCATCTTGTGTCGGCGACGCAAAGAATTAAGGTGGCGGTTTAGTTTATAGTCATCGCCTGCGGGGGGAAGATGATCGTTTAAAGATAATAGTTGAACTTTGCTCTGCTTTAGCCAGTCGCATAATTCATCATGTTTATCTACATTTGCCTGTTCGTGGCGAATATGAATTCTGCTGTCGGCTTTTAAACTTTCCTTTCCTTCTCCCAAAACAAAATCTATAATTTCCCTAGCAGTATCTCGACTCC
Organism: Cyanobacteria bacterium P01_G01_bin.19; assembly: GCA_039181635.1. Lineage (GTDB taxonomy): Bacteria > Cyanobacteriota > Cyanobacteriia > Cyanobacteriales > Xenococcaceae > Waterburya. Next base: position 502 of record JBCDCO010000260.1, read on the forward strand.
GCAATCCAGGTTCGTAGGAATCGGTAATCGAATAGAAAAAGGTGGTAATTCCTGCTGCAATTAAATTGCGATTGCGAAGCTAGCCGTTAGGCATCGTTTTTCAAGATTGCCATATCCAAAGGAAAACGAACTCCAGGGCGTGGCGCGATTGCGAAGCTAGCCGAAGGCATCGCTCTTTCAAAAGAATCTCCGTGCATATCCACTATTCCAGATAGCATCAATAATCCTTTGGCTACTGTTGTGGATAATCTCTGGGTACAGGATGTGTCTATGGATAAAAACTTGCCATTTTCAATAACCACACAAGCATTTTTTACCCAGCCAGTAGGAGTAAGAACATCCACCCCTTCAACTACAAACCTAAATCCGATTACCAAAGTATACTTTTAAACCAAGAATCAAAATTAACCTCAAAACCTTCTGCCTTCTGCCTTCTGCCTTCTGCCTTTTCTCAACCAGTAAATTAAATGCCTGACAGCTTACAAAGTTAAAATCAGAGTTAAATATAAATTTTTGATTAAGGGTAAATTATTTGATGCCATAGTTTTATTAACCATTAAATTTTTAATTACCTTCAATTATTTTTACTAATTAAAGTTTTGCAAAGATAGCAAACCACACTAACTAATTAGAAAAAAGAATAATTTTGGTCAAACAAGTTACATAAATTAATATATACATTTTAATATTAACATTGTATGTGTAGTCCCCCTATCCTTTAAAAATATTAGCTTTGCAGCTATTTAAACTATTTGCAGATTATCTTAATTTTTTGTCTTCAACTTTTAAAATATCAATTACGGCTTCTTAATTTACACATGAAATTCTGATTAGAGGGAAAGTTTAAAAGAATGATTTTTCAGATTGTTTCTTAATACTTTTCTTGGCTTTAAGCGACTCCACTCTCACTCAGAAAGATCACATCATGACTAATCAATTAGCTGGTTTTGCATCTTTACCAGCCGATACTTTTGCTGAAGGTTCTCCTGCGGGAGGGAACGACGGTGAAGGTAATCCTATAGATGCCAATGGACGAACAGGTCCGTTTGATGGACAGCCTGTTCAAGGCTTTAGTGGAGTACAGTTTGCGCCCGATAATAGCGGGGCATTTTGGTTTTTATCCGATAATGGCTTTGGGGCGCAAGATAACAGTACGGATTATTTATTACGCATATATCAAGTAGATCCTAATTTTTCAGGCGCAGAAAATGGAGACGGAAGTGTCGAAGTACAAGGCTTTGTCCAACTTTCCGACCCCGATAATTTAATACCATTTGATATTGTTAATCAGGATAGCGAAGAACGTCTACTTACTGGGGGCGATTTCGATATCGAATCTTTTGTAATTGATGACAGTGGAGATATTTGGGTAGGTGAAGAATTTGGTCCTTACTTGCTGCATTTTAATTCCGATGGAGAATTAATCGAAGCACCCATTTCTACACCCAACATTACCAATCTCAACACCCTTAACGGTCAAGACCCTTTGATAATCGGTCATCGTGGGGCTAGCGGAATATTACCCGAACATACCCTCGAAGCATACGCAACTGCGATCGCTCAAGGAGCAGATTTTATCGAACCCGATTTGGTAATTACCAAGGATGGGGTCTTAATTGCCCGTCACGAACCAATGTTAGATGATACCACTAACGTTGCGGAAGTATTTGGTGAAGAGCGGATGTCTACCAAACTTCTCGACGGAGAAGAGGTAACGGCATATTTTGCCGAAGACTTTACTCTCGAAGAAATTAAGATGTTGCGTGCGGTGCAATCTCGCCCCTATCGCGCTCAAGATTTTAACGAAGCTTTTGAAATTCCTACCTTAGAAGAGGTAATTCAACTAGTCCAAGAAACGGAAGCCGAAACTGGTATACAAGTAGGGATCTATCCCGAAACCAAACATCCTACTTTTTTCGACGAACAGGGTCTATCTCTAGAAGAACCTTTAGTCCAGACTTTACAAGATACTGGCTTTACTGAAAGCGATCGCATTTTTATCCAGTCTTTTGAAGTCAGCAACTTAATCGATCTCAGTCATCAACTTACAGAAGCAGGGTTGCCTGAGATCTCTTTGGTTCAACTATTTGGTGATACGGAAGGAGACTTTATCAACGAAGGTGGTGGTGGTTTTTCCGTTCCCTATGATTTTGTTGCCAATTTTGGTAACGCAGAATTCACGAAAGAACATGCCATCAATACCTATGGCGAAGAACTGCTAACCGCTTTAGGCATCATTGGTGAAGATGGTAGCTATCATCCCGATGTTGCTTCTGAAATTACCTATGGTGACTTTGCTAATCCTGAAGTAATTGAAATTATCAGTTCCTACGCTAGTGGTTTAGGTCCTTGGAAAAATAATATCTTGTTGCGGGAATCCTTAGACGAACCTGTAGATGGCGATGGTGACGGCGAAGCAGAAATCACTTCTCAGTTGACTGGGGAAGTTTTTCCTCTTATAGATTACGCTCATGATGCAGGGTTGCAAGTTCACCCTTATACCCACCGCAACGAAGAGAGATTCTTAACCCTAGAAGCTGATGGTACGCCTCAAACTCCAGAATCAGAAATCGAACAACTAATTGATGTAGGCGTGGATGGTTTCTTTACCGACTTTCCTGCTACTGGAGTAGCAGTAGTTGATTCCATTACTGGGGAATTTGTCCAATCTCCCCAAAATCCCGATCTGGGAGACGGTATTCCCAATCTTTCAGGATCTCGCGGTTTTGAAGGTATGGCGTTTAGTCCAGATCGCAAGACTCTATATCCTCTACTCGAAGGTACGGTAGATGGCGATCCAGCCAATGCCCTACGTATCTATGAATTCGATGTTGAGTCTGCTTCTTACACAGGCTTAGTCGGCTACTACCCCACTACCGACAGCAACCCTATCGGCGATTTTACTCCCATTAACGATACCGAATTCTTAGTTATCGAACGGGATAACAACCAGGGAGAAGAAGCCGAGTTTAAAAAGGTCTTCAAAATCGATATCTCTCAAGTAGATGAAAACGGTTTTGTAGCCAAAGAAGAAGTAGTAGATCTGCTGAATATTCCCGATCCAGACGACCTCAACGGCGATGACGAGACTAGCTACAGTATGCCTTTCGTCACTATCGAAGATGTAGTGGTTATTGATGAAGACACCATTTTAGTGGCAAACGACAACAACTATCCCTTTTCCCAAGGCAGAGAAGGAGATATCGACAATAACGAAATAGTTTTAATCGACCTCGAACAACCTTTAAATTTAGACCCAACATTAGGACAAGAACCAATGACCGACACATCTACACCAGAAACTACTTTAGCTCAAGTCGATTCGGGAACTACTAGTGTTTTTCTCGATCTACCTTTATTAGAATCCGCAGCAGGAATTACTCTTGTTGGTGCTGATAGCGAAGGAACACCTTTTTCCGATGATTTTCAGGTTGGTTTTTCCATCACAGAAGACACTGACTTCACTTATGAAATAGAGCCCTTCGCCCCCGTCGCTGGAACTATCGAACACTCTGGAACAATAACTCTAAACTTAAGCGGTACAGAAGTAACAGTAGGAGAATTTTCCATTGGCTTTGATGCTGCAAGAGTATCGGAAACAGCTAGTGGCTTTTTTGTTGCTGATACCACAGACGATGCCTTGAATTTAGAAGTTTTATTTGATGTCGGCGCACCTGGGAACGTTGCTGCTGATTCTGAATCATTAACTGTTTCTGGATCGGACTTACTTGTATCTCCCGAACTCGCTGAAGCATTAGAAACTTCTGAACTAGCTGGTGCTGACGTTGGCGATACTCGCATTGATGCTACTGCCACGATTATGCCAGAAATGGATGCGCCTAAAAACGTCATTATGATTGTTGGTGATGGTATGGGCTGGGAAATGGTTCGTGCTGCTGCTATTGCCAGACTAATTGACGAAGGACACCAAGGAAATACTCTGGAGGATTTCTATACAGAGGGTAGGGGTGAAGGACTGAGCTTCCAAGAACTAGAAGGATATACCCATGCCACGACTTATTCAACAATTATTGATGGCGACAAAGGCAACTCAGCCTTTGAAGGAGATCCTAGTGAGCGCGTCACTGGTGAAGGCGAACTGCGCGAAGGATTTACTCTGCCAGGCGATTCAGATGAAGGTTCAACTGGCTTCAATCCGACCTTTAATCCCTATGCCGATGAAAATTCTCCAGGAGAAGGTAATCTTGTTGGTTATGACCCCCAGCAAGGCGGTACTCAACCTTGGCTTAATGGTTCTAATCCCGACTACATCAAGCAAAATTATACTGATTCTGCTGCTGCTGGTACGTCTCTCTATTCGGGAGTTAAGACCTTTGCTGGAGCTTTGGGGGTTGATATTTTCGAGCAGCCAGTGGAAACCATTCTCGAAACTGCCCAAGAACAAGGAATGGCTACAGGTACAGTTTCTAGCGTTCCTTTCAGCCATGCTACTCCTGCTGCACCTGCGTCTCACGTTAACAACCGAGGTAAGCTAGATGATGGCATTCCTGAAGGTGCTTTGGAAGGAGGAGAATTTGATATTGGTGATAGTGTCACGCAGCAAATGCTGTTAGAAACCCAACCCGATCTGATTCTCGGTGGCGGTCATCCTCTCGATTACAACAACACGGACTCAGAAATCGGTGGTGAGCTAGAATTCAGATATATTGCCGAGTCTACCTATGAGGAACTAAGACATAATCCCGATGGCGATAACCTCTACGGCTACAATTTCCTAGAGCGCAATCCCAATGCTGGAGAGGCTTTGCTAGACGCAGCAGCAGAACTTAGTCCAGAAGATGGCGATCGCTTGTTCGGTCTTTATGGAGCCAGAGGACAAAACGGCAACTTGCCTCTAGTAACCGCAGACGGCGACTACAGTAATACTGGCTTGGATACTTTTTCCCATCGCTCTTCTCAAATGGAGGGAGAAACTCCCGATCTTAATCGTCCGCTTATGTCTGACGAAACGGTAGAAGACTTTATTGCTACGGAAGCCGATGAAAATCCTACCCTGGCTGAAATGACAGAAGCCTCCTTAGAATTCCTCAGCAAAGATGAAGATGGTTTCTTCCTTTCTGTCGAACAGGGCGATATGGACTGGGTACTCCATGACAACAACATGGATAACTTACTCGGAACATTTAGAGATATTGACGAGACTGTCCAAGTCACAATTGACTGGATTGAGGAAAACGGTGGCTGGGAAGAGAATCTCTTGATTGTGACAGCCGATCACGACCACTACATGACCCTAACTGACGACTTTCCTGCACTCTATCGAGAGTATGGTGGTGAAGCTTTAACTACTGCTTTCGATTCCTCTACTGCTGGTCATTATTTTGGCTCTGACCCTGAAGATAAGTATCAGTGGGGCTCTCACTCTAACCGTCCCGTTCCCGTTTATTATCAAGGTGCTGGTTCTGAAGTCTTAGATGGTTTCATTGGTCAAGGCTTTGAAAGCTATGGTGTTGAGGTACCAGGTATTCCCGACCATGTAGATCTGGTACACCTAGCACAAACAGCACGCACAGCCATTCTCAATGATGGTGCATCTGATGATGATGAAGTCAATGTAATTAGTGGTGCTGGAGGCAGAGATATTTTAACTGGTGCAGACGGAAAGGATCTTTTTGTTTTAGGTGATGAAAATGGGTCATTATATAGTTCATCTGGTCTTGATGACTATGCAGAGATTACTCACTTTGTTCCTGGAGAAGATTCGATCCAGCTTGCTGGTAGCATCGAAGACTACTCTATCTTAGTTAATGATGGCATGAACGTTGCCATTGCTCTCGACACCGATGGCGACGGTGCTTTCGACTTAGCTGATGATGAATTTATTGCCTTAGTTGGTAGTGGATTTGAGACTGCCGATCTAGTTTTTGTTTAAGCTCAACATCTTCTAGATTTGAGTTAAGGATTAAAGCGATCGCTTTTACTGAAGGTAGGACGATCGCTCCTTTTTAGTTATTCCGATCTATAGTCGTACAAACTTAGATTAGGACAAGTTAGTTGAATTGCTCGTAAGTAAGAAGTAATGAGCACCTGAAGGACGCTTGGCGCCCCAAAATAAAGATGAGAAACGGGATTGATATCCTCAAGTATTATGAGATGTGGAAATGTTTTCGTTGATGAAAAAGCCGAAGTTACAATGGTGCAATAACAAATTCGGGATGCTCTGACAGGTAATTATCGTGACGAAATGGTTTTTATTTTAAATCAAGAATTATCTTGTTACCAATTTTATCAACAACAAATTGAATTATTGGACGAACAAATCCAACAATGTCTTGAAAAATTGCCTTCTCAAACTCAAGAATAGAAAAACATTACAGTAATCCAGACTGTGCTGAATTAATTGGATATTTCTGGTCGGATAAATATCACAAAAGTATTAAAGGATTAAATTTAATTACTCTTTACTACAGCGATCGCCTTTTGGTTTTATTCTCTCAGCATTTCTGGTTCTATTATTGTTTTTCAATTAACTCAAAACCGTGATCGATTAATTTACTATTATCGAACAAAGCCATCAAATCTTTTGCTTCATAGAGTCCTTCTTTAACTTCTAAAGAAGCGCGAGCAATTGCTGCTGGCAATGCTTCAGCGATAATTTCTTTTAGTTCGGTATCTGTGGCGTAGTGTTCTCCAGACTTTCGGAGCTTATTAACACAATTGATTTCTCGCACTGAGTTTCTAATCGATACATTCCAAGATCTCGTAGTGCGCTGTTCTACTTCTTGCTTGATGAGATGAATCAAAAGAATAACGGCAAAACTGTAAATCTTGTTCAATTTGTCTTCTTTGGACATCTCTTCGAGTTCGCCAACAATTTCTAAGGCTGCGTCATAGTTTTTTTCTTCTATGTACCGCCTCAATTCCAGCAATTCTTCCATAGATTATCTATTTGTATTGCGATCGCTAACTAGGGTTTACTGAATAAGTTAAAACGCAATATTAAAAAGCTTTTCAAGCGTTATTAAAATCCTAAAGTGCAAGGTTTTTGAGTCAATTGGGGAAATTTCCTTGCACATAACAACATATACAACCTAATTTTTTAAAAGCTA
>JBCDCO010000261.1:0-7532 GCA_039181635.1 Cyanobacteria bacterium P01_G01_bin.19
GCACTAGTGGAAGTCCAAGAACCAGGTTTTTGCACTCCTCGCATCACCATACACATATGGCTGGCTTCGACTACTACCGCTACTCCTTTTGGCTGCAATAACCCTTGTAGTGCATCGGCGATTTGGGCGGTCAATCTTTCCTGTACTTGCAAACGTCGTCCGTACATTTCACAAATACGCGCAATCTTTGACAGTCCGATTACCTTACCGTCGGGAATATAGGCTACGTGAGCGCGACCAATAATGGGTAAGATATGGTGTTCGCAAGAGCTAAACAGATCGATATCCCGAACTAAGACCATTTCATTAGCATTTTCGTGAAATACTGCCCCATTGAGCAGTTCGTCTAAGGATTGATGATAGCCAGAAGTCAAAAATTTTAAAGCTTTGACCACTCTTTTAGGGGTATCTTTCAAGCCTTCGCGGTCTGGATCTTCTCCCAATCCTAAGAGTAAAGTCCGTACAGCTTGGCGCATCTCCTCTTCAGAGACGGGAGGCTGCTGGGTAGTAGTTAGTTTAGGTAATTTATTATCATTTTTTTTAACCTGATTGGGTTCGGACTTAGCTAAGGTCATAAATGTTGAATTAGATTAAGTTAAACAGTAACGGAAGCAGCCAAGCAGTCATTCAACTGTTGGCGAAGTTTATCGGTATCTAAATGACGACCGATAAAGACTAGTTGATTGGCAGGAGGATTTGACCAAGGTTCGGACTTGACATCGCTACGCTGTCCGCAGAGTTGAAAAATGTGACGTAATTGGCTTCCTGCAAACCAAACAATTCCTTTGGCACGAAATACTTCTAAAGGAAGTGCTTCGTTTAAAAACTTTTGAAACTTATAAACATCAAAAGGGCGATCGCTCTTGAAAGACAGAGACACAAAACCATCGGCTTTTAAGTGATGGGAATGATGGTGATGATGATGTTCTGCTTCAGACAAACCATCTGTCTGAGTCACCCGTACACCTCCGTGAAACGAAGGTGCCTGCGGGTGACCGTTGGTTAAACCCACGTCTAAGATTAACGGTAGGGGTACTTGGGCGTATTGGGTATGAATGATTCTAGGATTTTGTTTGATAGAGCCAATATAGTTTTCTAATGCGCTTAATTGTTCTCTATCTACTAGATCGGTTTTATTCAACAAGAGAATATCTCCATAGGCAATCTGCTTAGATGCCACCTCACTATCAAAATGTTCTGAGGTAAAGGTTTCCGCATCAATTAGAGTAATAACCGAGTCAAGGCACGTAAAATCACGAAAATCCGAACCCACAAAAGTCAAAATAATTGGCAAAGGATCGGCTACACCAGTAGTTTCAATAATCAAACGCTCTACTTTTTCTTCTCTAGCCAAGATCCGTTTAACCGCTTCGATTAACCCTTCATTAATGGTGCAGCAAATACAACCGTTGCTCAATTCCACCATGTCATCGTCGTAGGATACCAAAAGTTGAGAGTCGATATTGATATCACCAAACTCATTAACTAATACTGCAACCTTTTGATTGAGGTTGTTTTGCAGGATTTGATTGAGTAAGGTGGTTTTCCCGCTACCGAGAAAGCCAGTGATGATAGTGACTGGTAATCCTTGCCGATCAATCTCTGACATAATGACGAGAAGCAATTTGGTTTACAAAAGTTTATTATAACGATAATCGTTCTCAAAAGAAAGTAAGAAATTTAGAGCGATCGCTTTGAATGGGATCGGTTAACAGCAAACTAAACGAGAGATTTAATATACTCGAACAATTACAGATCGCAGCAAATTGCCACAGTCCATATTTTTACGACAAGCATTTTTAAGCTAAATTCGCCCCAATTTGTTGGAAAATATAAGTTCACCATAATCTAATTCCAACTTTTTAATTAGATCTTGTGCCAAAACTAAGGTTGTTATGTGTGGATCTCCTATGAAAAATTTGTAGCATTCGCCTAACAATGGTTCATAGCAAGGTTCAATTTTTGTAATTGCATCCAAATCAATTAACAGCGGCTTAATAAAATAGCTTAAAGGAGAAGTATGAGATAAATAAAGCTTTTGTTTAGTAATGCCAACATTAATCCAGCCTTTGATGCGAGTATTGTGAAGTATACAACTTTGTTGTCTGATAAATACATTTGGAGGATAAAGCTCAGTTTCAAAAGCTTCTGAAAGCTTTGACCAAGGCTTATATGCAAGCAAAAAACCTAATCCAAGAATAGAAATAATTACTGTGGCAAATATAAACTGACCAAATACTCCCATCATCTATGAATTATGAAGTTATGCCTGAAGCATCGCAGGATTTCACTTTCTGGTTAAATGATTACTTAATATTTATCATATTTAATTCTATGCTATCACTCATCTCATCTAGGGAAATTATGGGACTTTGATTTTACTCGTAATAGCTTTATTAATTAGGGCTTACTGAAAAAGTCTGCGTGGAATTGAATAGAGAGTTAAGGTTGAAATTAAGTAGAAGAGGATTTGGGGAGTAAAAAAAGTTGAGCGATTTTTTTGGGAGTGCCAAAAAAGCGAAGAAAAATTTCTTTAAGACACAAAAACTTGTAACCAAAGCCAAAAAAGACAACAAAAAACTGTCTCAATAACAGTTCTAAGTTCATCACCAGAAAAGTAATGGCAATAATACTTTCGGCGGTATCAGAAAGTCGAGCCATAATACGACTCAGGCTAAAACGTCTGTCTTGGTGCGCGTTCCCTTGCGTCTCACGCCGACGCGGGGTCGCACCGCTTTTTGCTTGACCAAATTTGCTCTCAATGGCGTTGCGAAATCTCTCATCTTCCCGTTGTTGTTTAATCATCTCTGGTGGAGGATTGACGGGAGGTCGCCCCAGAGGAGAACCACTAATTCTAATACCTCGTTTCTTATAGATGGCTCGGTTGGTTCTGGTACGATAAATACGATCTACATGAACTGATTCAGGATAGTAACCAAATCGTTGTTTGTACTGCTCTAGTTGTAATTGAAAGTCGAGAACTTTTTCGGTTTGTTCTCTAGCTTGATTCAAAAGTTTGAGGTCTGTGGGATAGCTAATATCTGCTGGGGTACAGGTGGCATCTAGAATCAGTTTTCCTTGATTTTGATGAGATGACGGTTCACTTTCTTCTGCATTAGTCTCTTCTGTTTCTGGATGCTGTTTCCCTTTCTCGGCTTTCCGAGCGGTTTGTCTTCTGTTTAAGACTATTTGCTCGTTAATTCTACCCACCAGTTCTCGACTTAATCTTTTGCGGAAATGTACTAACATTGAGGCTTCAAATGGAGCTTCGTTGGTGTATTCAGTTAATCCTAAAAAATACTGTAGATCGGGATTTTCCTTAATCTGTTCCACTGTTTCTTCATCACTTGTCCCCAAACGCTCTTTGATGATTAACCCTCCCAATGCCATCCGAAAGGGTTTGGCTGGCGCCCCCATTTTTGAACTGAACTGACTGGCGTATTCTGTTTCAAATTCTGACCAAGGAATTAATTTTGCCAGTTTTACCCATCGATTTTCTCCCGATAATCTACCTCCAAATGGCAGCTCAAAGTTTTCCGCCTCTTTCTGAAATTTATTTGTATTCCTGTACATTTCAAAATTGAAGGTGCAAGGGTTTTATGAGATTATCACAGTTTTTCTTGGATTTTAATAGTCCCCTATTGCCCCCAGATTCATCTATTTCAATTATCCTGTGCTTATTCAGCAAGCCCTAATTAGTGCCGTGCAGTATTTTTTACAGTTCGATAATGTCATTAGAGCGATCGCTCTGTTATCTGGGGAAATGAGCGAAGTATTAGCGGTTTTGCAACAAGGATTAGATTCAGCCCCTCATCAAGAATTTTGTCAGCGTCTGGCTGATTAGATTGATCGCATCTGTATACAGCATCAAATTTATTTACCAGGATGTTTTTTCGAGAAATTGATCGAGATATTAAGTTAAGCCTATCAATACCGCAATATGCTGAAGAACTGTTTGAACTTACAGATAAAAACAGAGACTTTCTCAAGCAATGGCTGCCTTGGTTAGACAAGACGCAAAAAGTTGCGGATACCAGAGAATTTCTTGAATCACAATTGCCTAGATTTCAGAAAGGACAAGCATTGCATATAACTATTTTCTATCGAGAGCGAATTGCAGGTGTCGTAGGATTCAATCAAATAGATTCTATTAATAACATTGGTTACGTAGGTTACTGGTTGGGAGAAGAGTATAACGGGAAAGGAATAATGACCAAAAGCGTCAAAGAGTTAATAGAAATTGGTTATGGTTATTATTCTCTCAATCGTATTGATATTAGATGTGCGGTTGAAAATAGTCGCAGTCGCGCGATTCCCGAACGATTAAAGTTTAAAAATGAGGGAACTATTCGCAATGCCGAAAAAGTTTACGGTAAATATTTAGACCATGTGGTGTACGGGTTACTGAAAAACGATAGCTTTTGATGCGATCGCATTATTAAAATAAATTAGGGATACACCTTCGGATATAATTTCGTCCCAGAGGGATACCGCAAGCATATGTCGCAGAGCAAGTTGTATACTAAGCTAGCCGTCCTAAAGGATACACCCATTCAAGTGCAAGCCGCTACGCATATAGACATTCCTTCAGTCGCATCGAATTAGAACGGCTCAATAGGGTTTTAAACCCCTTCTAGCTTAGAACTTAATGCTTAAAGCTTTTAGATAAAACTATAATTGCGACCATTCTTCGGGCAGCATGTTGGCGATAATTTCCATACCACCATTGCCATCAGGTGTAACTACATAAGCTATGCCCTGAGGATCGGGATAAATACCCGTCGCAGATTCAAAAATATCATCATGTCCGACGATTACTGTATTCGTTCCGCTTTCAGGTACGGCAGTTAATAAAGGCATGACGTTAGCTTTCATTTCTGCAACCTGCTCGTCGGTATAGTCTTCAAAGGGTAGGAAGTTAAGGGCGGGATTTTTCTCATACCGCCCAAAAGCAATCTGAGCAGTCTGCCAGGCACGACAGTACTCGCTAGAAACAACGTTGCCCACAGGAATAGAATTAGTCTCAAATCCTTCAGCGATCGCTAGAGATTGTTCCCATCCCACCTCACTCAATGTTCGTTGAGTAGAACAATCATTGACATCTGCTGATACTTGATCGGCATAATCTTTCTCAGTTTGGGCATGTCGGAAATAGATGACGTGACCACCTTCTTGTAAAGCACTTAACAACTCTGCACCAGATAACTTATCTTGAAAATCAGCGTTGGCTTGTTCTCCTGGACTTAACTCTCCTCCGCCTTCGCCGCCTTCACCGCCTTCTCCACCTTGAGCAATTAGTTGGGGAGTTCCGCGTACTTCTTCTAACTCTCCAGCATCAACTGAAGATAATGCAGATACACCAACAGTTGTAGCCAATCCTAAAGCTAAAAATAATTCTACAGATTTTAATTTATTGTTCATTCTTGTTACCAAATAATTGATAAATGCTGTTTGCTCTCTTAATGAGAACTCATATCAGTTTATGAATACAAACGATATCATATCTTGTTAGTAAATTTACGTAATAAGCTAGAAATTTTGTAACAATCTTATGGATTAGACTGATGACCTATTTGGCATTAGTGACAAGTTAAGGTTGTGTGTTGTTTGTCAATCGGTTTTTAGCTCTAAGCTCTAAGCTTTAAGCTATTGGCTTTTGAGACATTTTAAAGTTGACCTTCTTTTTAAAGCGATCGCCAGTTCAGATCTGAATTAATCTATATATGGTGGTTGTGAATAAATAAAACACTAAACATGGTGCTTGACTCCATCTCATTTTTCTTAACTTGTCACGAATGCCTATTTGGTAAACAGCCGAAAATAGATAGTGTTTATTATTTGCTCTATGCTAAGATTCATCGTGCTTTACAGTGTTTGATATGATCGATAAATCGTAAGATTGCTTTTCTTAAGCAATAAGAAATTTCACAATAAGTTTTACCCAGATGTCATAGTAGTATTTTTTACAGAGTTGAAATATTCCATAGGTAACTGTCCTAATTAATCAAAACTAGTATCAACAATAGTACGCAGAGATTAGGCTATTGAGATTCAGCTTTTAGACACGATCGCGATCGGGAACGACAGCAATTTTCTGAATTTTTCCTATTTCCTGATATTTTGAGCTTGAAGGGAGTAAGACAACCATCAAAAAGTAAATCGTGCGGATTCTTTTAGTTGAAGACGACCCAGAGCAATTGGAACCATTGCAGGCAGCCCTTTCTCGTTCTGGTCATATTGTTGATGGTGTAGCAGATGGGGCAACCGCTCGCTGGTTGATGGGTGAAAAAGACTACAATCTGCTAATTCTTGACTGGATGTTACCTGAAGAGAGTGGCATCGATCTTTGTCAATCTTTTCGCGCAGCAGGAGTAGCTACCCCAACTTTGCTACTTACCGCTAAAGATGCTATTGCTGATAAAGTTACTGGTTTGGACGCAGGGGCAGATGATTATTTAGTTAAGCCAGTCGATTTAACCGAACTTTTAGCTAGGGTAAGGGCTTTGCGCAGGCGATCGCCTTTATGGACGGGAGACTTTCTTAAGCTGGCAGACTTATCCCTCCACCTAGATACAATGTGTGTGGAACGCCAAGAAATCTCCTTTAAACTTTCGAGCAAAGATTTTCAACTTTTGGAATATATGATGCGTCATCCACGGAAGATTCTGACTCACGATCTCATCGAGCAAGCGCTGTGGGAATGGGGTTCTGAGCCAGAGAGTAATGCTGTCGCAGCTAGAATAAGACGCTTGAGAAAAAGCTTGCGAAAAATCGGTGTAGAAGACTGGATTAAAAGCGTTTATGGGGTGGGATATTGCCTAGAGCCGCCCCAGTCCTCTTAGTAAGAGTGGTAGGTAGTTGCATGAAATTTAGCAAGTGGAAAGCACTACCCGTTCGTCTAAGGGGTGGCATGATTATCGCTATTCCCGTTATCTGCTTATTTACTTCCCTTACTGCCTTTGCTTGGTTGAAAGCTAGTTTGGAAGAAGATGAAACCGTAGTGCAGCAAACCAAACTGGTCAAGCTCGAAACCAAACGTTTGCTTGCAGCCTTGGTGGATACAGAAACAGGGGTGCGAGGTTATGCACTAACTCATCGAGAGGAATTTCTCGCTCCATATGATCGTTCCTGCGAGGTTATTCCCCTGTCATTGGACGAACTAAAAAGTCTGGTGCAAGACTATCCTCAGCAAAAACAAAGACTAGCAGAAATTCGTACTAAAGTCGATCAACATCTGGAGATTCTACAGGAAAAGTTGATTCTGCAACAGAAACTCAAACAAACTCATGAAGAAGAAGAACTAGAGATTAATACTGTCCTTCTGTACGATTGGTTAGAAGAGGGAAGGGACAAGATGAATGCCACTCGGATGGCGATCAATGACTTTACCGTCGAACAAGAAGAATTATTAGAAGTTCGTCAACAACATCAAGCATTTTACCGCCAGATTACTTGGACTGTTATTTGTGGATCGGCGATCTCTGGAACAATGGGGGCATTGTTGGCTATTCTTTTGTTCTTGCAGCTAGAAA
>JBCDCO010000262.1:0-7485 GCA_039181635.1 Cyanobacteria bacterium P01_G01_bin.19
AGGTGGAACTGCTAAATTAGCTCAACTGTTAAACCGTACTGTCTCAGCAGCAAATATCGATCGCTATGTCGATTTGGTGATGGATAAATTTCATCGACGCAGAGTAATTGAGGTCGGTCATAAGATCGTCGATTTTGGCTATGATTCCACTTTGGAATTAGAGAAGCTTTTGAATGATTCGGAACAAGAAATCTTTAGCCTCACCCAGCAAAGGATAAGATCGGGTACAGACCACAATAGCGAAATTGCTATGTCTGCTTTTAATCAATTAGAAGAAAATAACCCAATTTATCCCACAGGTATTCCAGAACTAGATCGGCTAATGATGGGACTTGAGCCTGGAACATTAACTATCTTGGCTGCTAGACCATCAATGGGCAAAAGTGCGATCGCTCTTTATCTGGCTTTGCAACAGATGATTCAACACGATTTGCCTGTTGCTATCTTTTCCTTGGAAATGACTCAAACTCAGATGGAATATCGGCTTTGGAGTTTAATAAGTCGTTTAGATTATTTTCAGCATTTAGGTTTAACTGCCATTAATGGTGATCGCATTCGTAAGCATCGAGCAAAATTATCTTCTCTAAGCGAGCAAGAGATGGAAAGCATTGCGAAGATTATCAAGATTGCTGTAGAGTTACCTCTCTACATGAATGACAATCGGGGAATTAATGTAGCGGGAATCGCTTCTTCCGCTCGTCAAGTCAAAGCTAGAGAGGGCAAATTAGGTTTAGTCATTGTAGATTATCTGCAAATGATGGCATCGGATAATGGTGGAAATCGCAGCTATGAACTTGGTGACGTTGGCAGAGGTTTGTATCAAATAGCAGGAGAATTAGAAGTTCCCGTTTTGGCTTTGTCTCAAGTCAATAGGGGAGTCGAAGGTAGACAGAATAAACGCCCGATGATGTCAGATCTTTCTCAGTCGGGGATTTTGGAAATGGTAGCAGATAATATTATCTTTGCTTATCGGGATGAATACTACGATGCCAATACTTCTCAACCAGGAGTTCTAGAGTTGATTTTGGCTAAAGCTAGACATGGGGATACGGGGACAGCAGAGGTGTTATTTGATAAGTCTTGTGGAATGATTCATTCTCTTAACAAGTTTGCTTAATTTAGATGCTACGGCAGAAATTACCAAAACTGCCAACTCCAAGCTACAAAACTATTCTCACAATATCAACGACTTTTGAGCGATTCATATACCCATCTACAAGTCGTCAAAAAATCTACCAGTCAAACCAATCTAGGGAAAAGTAGAACAGAAAATCAAATGAATAGATATATTACCGAAAAAGAAGCCAGAGCCATATTTAGAGACGAAATGCGTAGAATGGTTGGAACTGTTACTGAATCTCAAAATATTGAGTGGTTGCCAACTTCAGAAGCCTGTAAAAAGTTAAATTACTCATCTCAAGACAGTTTAAGAAAAGCAGTTGCTAACGGAACGTTGCGATTGGGCTATGAAGTACAGGATAGACGTTCTCCTGAAAGTCGAAATTGCTCCTACTATTTCAGTATTCCAGCTTGTATCAAACGATTAAATACTCCTCCAGAAAAGCGAGGGGCTTAATTAAATTTTTGGTGGTTGTGGACGATCGGTCCTTTCCACCAAAAGCTGATAAAACTTATCTTCCTGGGTTTCATTCATCCACCGTTTGTAAGTATCGTTATGAACCTTGGTATTATGAGCCATCATGCGAGCAGCCATCGAATCGGGCATAAATCCCATCGCTCTGATTGCCCAGCAATGGCGCAAGTCCCCTGGCTTACAGAGACTGTAACGACTAAAAGCACTGGTAACTCTTTTTCCTAGTTCTTGGTTATTTTTTCCTGTCACATTGGGCAATTCCATTGGTTTGTATAGTTCCCATTGTTCGTACCATTCAGGATACAAACACCATATACGACGGACTCCAAAATGGTCTTTGCGATAATTTGATACTAAATGCCCTGGAGATTTTTGTAAACTATCCAACTCAACATGGAATATTTCATGATTAGAAATGCCATACGCTGCCATTAATCCGAAAACACGTTGCCATCTTGGGTTCGGAATTGACCGATAATACCTAATGATTTCCTCATCTGTAGGTAATGTACGATCGCCATTATTCAGATGAGAGTAATTGCCTTTATATCTATTGAAATCGCAATTTAACTCAGTAAATTTAGCTAAACTATTGGCTACCATTACCGCTCTTTTTCGCTGTCTAGTATCTGGGTTGGTACTCAAAACTAAATCTAGTAATACATTTTCGGTCAAATTATCAGTGATATTTAACCTGTTGAACATTGCTTTGTATTCTGTACTCCAAGTGGTTAGAGAGCGTTCGTTTTTTTCTTTGCGATTAAAATAATCAGACTCAAACTCTTCGATCCAATAACCAACAGTACCAATACTTTTCTCTTTATCAATCCAATCATTCCAGGCAAATTCATTTAAAGCTAATTGACTGGCTAATTTCTGGGCTTGTTTCTCTGCACTACCAATTCCAGCAGCATTACAATAAATTCCCAAACTAATTATCTGTTGCGATCTTCCATCACCTTTTTTCTTGGGTAGCGTTCCTCTTAGAGAGAGCTTCTGTCCGCGCTTAAATATTTTGATGCCAGCATTCGTCTGCTTTAATCTATGGTTGGCTGCATCGAGAAGAAGATTTATTTTATCCAAGGTTGTTTCGATCTAATTTCGATCTAATTTTAAGATCTATTTTACGGTTTTTCAATGCTTCCAGCAATGCCTGTATCGATGCTAAAAAAGCATTGGAAGTTATACCAGACAACTAAAAAGAGGCTTCAACGCCTCTTCCTGCTTATTCTATGGGCCGAGCTGGATTTGAACCAGCGTACGCATAGCGAACGGATTTACAGTCCGTCTCCTTTAACCACTCGGACATCGACCCTTAGTGACCACGGTTATCAATCATAACATAGGATTGAAGAAAATTAGCATACTTTTCTGAAGTGATTTCTCTTTCCTAAATTTTGATAGTAGTTTTGTCTCAACGCTATACCATATAAGCAGATCTTAGTGCCCAAGTGATTAAAGCAATAATGCCACCGAAGACCAGGACAGCGGAGACTGCAACCAATACTGGTTTGTCTGCACCGTCAAACTTCATAATTCCACGATTCAAGTCAGACATGATAATTTTTGCACTCCTCTTTAGTTAATAAACTGATGTTTCAACTCGATTTCTCTACTTCAATGTTATCAAAACAAATTAGATAGTGAGGAGTTTTTAGAATTTCTCTTGGATCTACATCTAACAAGACAAACATGAAACTATTACCAATTATTTTAGTCAGCGTTTTGGGATTGACAGTACTAACAGAGATAGGATTACGGTTAACTAAAGGTTTGGGAAATCCTCCCCTCTACGTTGCGGATAATAATATCGGCTATTTACTTACTCCCAATCAAAAGATGCGTCGGTTTGGTAATCGAATCGAGGTCAATCAGTATTCGATACGCGACGGAGAAGTCGAAAAGGAAAAAAAGCCAGGTATCGAGCGTGTTTTTCTTGTAGGAGATTCGGTAGTATTTGGCTCTTGGTGGACAGATTGAGATGATACTTTGGCGAGCTTGCTGGCGGACGAACTACGAAAAGCTGAAGATAAGCCTTGGGAAGTGTTGAACGCTGCGACTAACTCTTGGGGACCTCGTAACGAACTGGCATATCTTCAACAATATGGTTTATTCGATACGGACACCCTAGTTCTAGTAATCAATACCGACGATTTGTATGCGACAAAGCCAATATCCTTAGTTGTTGGAAGATCTTATTCGTATCCAGACAAACCGCCTGGGTTAGCTTTGATAGAGCTATACCAGCTTTACTTGGCTCCGCCGCGACAGATTCCCGAATTAGAAGAACTAAGAAACCAAAGAAAGCAAAATTTAATAGATAATCTAGCAGCAATTAGAGAAATAAAAGCGATCGCAGCTAAATCAAATATTCAGTTTATTCTAGCTCTTACGCCTTTGCTAAGCGAGCTGCAAACAGGGTCTACTCCAGAGGAAACCGAAGCCAGAAACAAATTGCAACAGCTAGTCGCCGCAGAAGAGATTGAATATCAAGATTTTCTGCAAATTTGGTCTGATTTTCCCCAGCCAGAATCTCTCTATCGCGATCGCATTCATCCTAGTCCTCAAGGAAATACCAAAATTATCGATCGATTAGCCTCAATAATTGTCGGTCAAAAGTAACAACAAATCTGGCAATAACCTCCGAGACAAATTGCTTGAATCGCGACCTAAATACCAATTCTCTAAATTATCGCTACAAATAGATAGCTTATTTCTCCTAATCCCTAATCCCCACCCTCGACAATAACCTTATGCTTGCGGTATCCCTTCGGGACAACGGGGGGAACCCCCGCAACGGTTTTGCGAGACAGTCCGTTGGCGGGGTTCCCCCGCTTAAAGGAACTGTCGAGGGTGTCTCGCAATCCCCAATCCCTAGCCTTGAAGTTATCTGTAGTCGTATTAAAGAGAAATGGTATAACAACTACCGTTTCTCAATCTGCTGAATTAAATTAGAAGCAATATGATGCTTAATTTTATGAGGATAATTATTAATGACCACCATTCCTTTAGTGACTCAACCAATTGCCGACATTGATGTCACCGAAAATGCCAGCAATACCAGAGTTGATTTATTTCAGCATTTTGACGATCCTTTCACTACAGGTAGAATAGCTAGTTTTGAACTAGAAGATAGCTCCTTGGCAGGAGGTGTCACCAATGTTTTACTGTTCGATCAAGAAGGTGAGGGTGCGCCAGAAACAGTTAACAATTTTGCCAACTATGTTGAAGACGGTGATTATGTAAACTCGATTATTCACCGTTCTCTTCCTGGATTTGTTATTCAGGGTGGGGGGTTTGTGGTGGAAAACTTAGTTGTTGAGGAAGTTCCAACGGATGATTCTGTAGTTAACGAATTTAGCGAAGATAGATCTAACCTCAGAGGGACGATCGCCATGGCAAAATTGGGCGGCGATCCCGATAGCGCAACCAGCCAATGGTTTTTTAATTTAGCCAATAATTCTGAGAACTTAGATAACCAGAACGGTGGCTTTACCGTATTTGGGGAGGTATTAAGTGAAGAAGATCTCGCTCCAGTAGATGCGATCGCTGACTTGCCTACTTCAGATCAAAGTAGCGTCAACTCTGCTTTTACCAATCTACCCGTAATTACCGATACTCCTAACAATCCTGTCATTGAAAATGATGCCGATCTAGTCCGCTACAGCAGCATTAGCATCAGTCAAGCAGATGAGCTGGAGTTTGCTATTACTGATAACTCCAACCCTGATTTAGTCGATGCTTTTATTAGCCGTGGAGAGCTATTTATTGATTACGCTGACGATCTCAGCGGTACGTCAGAAATTACCATTGAAGCGACAGATCTATTGGGTGACTCGGTGGAAGACACATTTGAGATTGTTGTAGAAGATGACGGAGTCGAACCTCAAGAAAATGCCAGAGACTCAACGGTATATAGATTTCTTAATCAAGATACAGGGGTTCATTTATACACTACATCCAAAGTAGAACGAGATAATATCTTAGAAACTCTGCCTAACTACGAATTTGAAAGCTTCTCTTATGTCAGTGTTGATGCTTTGACTGGTGATTCTCAACCAGAAGAGGTTTATCGTCTTTATAACGAAGAAACTGGAACTCATTTATATACAATTTCGGAAATAGAAAGAGATGCCGTACTTGAAGAATTAAGTAACTTTAGTTTGGAATCAGAATCATTTTTTGCCTACACAGAGCAACAGCCAGGTACGATTCCTGTCTATCGTTTTTATAACAATGAAACAGGAGCGCATTTTTATACTCCTTCGGCAAGTGAGAGGGATGTGGTAATTGAAACCTTAGACAATTACGATTCTGAAGGCATTGCTTACTATGTTTTCCCCGTTGATCAATAATTAGACTCCAACAAGTCTAAATAATATACCTATCGAGACAATAGAAAGTGAATTACTCGCTTTCTATTGTTTTTTGTCAAAAAACATCCTTTAGAGGCTTGTTTGGATTGAGCTTTTCAGATATATGTCTAGATTAATTACTTTAAAGCTGGCAACTTTGAGGTTTAAGAAATAGATTTAAAATACATGAAACTCAAACACAAAATTTTGCTAGGCTATGGCTTGTCTCTAGCTTTGACTGTTTTAGTTGGCGGCTGGGGTGTGACCAATCTACGCCGTTTGGGTAGGGCTAGTGAAGCAATTTTAGAAGAAAACTACAATAGCATCCTGGCGGCGGAAAATACTATTGATGCGATCGAACGGCAGGATAGCGCAATTTTATTATTCTTATTAGCAAACGAAAAGCGTGGTAGAGAACAATTTCGCCAGAATCAGATAGAATTTCTCAAATGGTTGGGACGAGCTGAAAGTAATATCACCATTGAAGGGGAAGGAGAAATTGTTGCCCAGATCGAATCAGCTTACCGAGATTACCTAACCGCTTTTTTTCAGCTACAGCAGCAGAATAATCCTACAACCCAAGACTACTATCAAACTTTATTGCCAATTTTTGAGAAGATACGCGATCTCTGTATCAAACTGCGAATTGTCAATCAAGAGACAATGGAAGCAGCTTCAGCTAATGCTCAGAAAATATCAGAACAAGCAGTATTATCGATGGCGATCGCCGGATTAACTGCAGCAGGAATTGGTTTGGGTTTCAGCCTCTTACTGACTCGTCGTATCGTTCGACCTTTATCGGCAATGACCATTGCTGCAGAAAAGATTGCTCAGGGAGAATACGATATCGCTTTGCCAGTTAAATCCAAAGATGAATTGGGAATGCTGGGGGAAGAAATAAATATTATGAGCCAAAGATTAAAAGCTTTTCGCGATCTCAACGTCGGTAAAGTAATTATTGAAAAGCAACGTAGTGAAGCGATCATTCAAAGCATCGCCGACGGGATTATCGTGGTGGATAGTGAGCTAAAAATTATTGCCCTCAATCCAATGGCTGCTAGCATTGCCAACGTTAAGTCTATGCTGGCGACTAATAATCATTTTCTTGACGTGTTTAGCGATCGCTTGCTTTATCAGCATCTCAAACAAACTATAGAAACAAGCAAGTCTCCTCAATTAGAGAACGATATACTAACAGTCGAGCAAGAAAAACAAACTAGCTACTACAAGTTTGCGATCACGCCTGTCATCACCGAAGCAGAAGAGATGGTAGGGGCGGTTTTACTATTACAAGATGTAACCAAATTAAAAGAATTAGATAATCTTAAGAGTGAGTTCGTTGCCACCGCTTCTCATGAACTACGTACTCCTTTAACAGGAATGGCAATGAGTCTCAATCTGCTGGCAGAAGTTACCGAAGAAAAGCTGTCGCGATCGGAATCGGAATTACTAGATGCGGCGGTAGAAGACGTAGAAAGACTTAGAGGCTTAGTCAACGATCTGCTAGATTTATCAAAAATTGAGTCGGGCAAGATC
>JBCDCO010000263.1:0-7459 GCA_039181635.1 Cyanobacteria bacterium P01_G01_bin.19
AGACTTCAAGCTTCCTTCCTATAGTATTAGAGGTGCTTATGGCATAGATCTCGTTAATCACAAAAACGGTAGCTATAGTTTTAGCGGTCAGGGCGGCTGGAGAGATCTCGATAAAGGTGAAACTGCTAAAGCTATCTTTATTATCGATGACCATGGACAGAAGGCTAAAATTCCAGAATTTAAGCTCCAAGGTTCAACAAATTCTATCCTGCCTGAAGTCAAAGATACCAAATCGATTGTTTCCCCTACTGAACCACCTGAAGTCAAAGATACCAAATCGATCGTTACCCCTACTAAACTAAGTTCTAATGCAGTTAAAATTGGGTTTGAAAATCATGGCAACAACACAGTGTACGGCTCTAACGCTCAAAATAAAGACTGGGATGTTAGGTTCTCCTCGAACGATATGGATAGATATGCCAGAATTTCTAATAAAGAGGCTTACTCTGGTAATAACTCATTAAAAATTACTTATCCTGATAATACTCAAATGAATGCAGGTGCAGGTTGGAATATTCCAGATGCAAAAGAGTACTATCTTTCTTATCAAGTAAAATTTGCAAATAATTTTGACTTCAATGGCAAATATGGTTGGTCTAGTGGTGGAAAGTTACCAGGACTGGGTGCAGATGAGCTTTGGAGTGGTGGTTCCAATTCTGATGGGACCAAAGGATTTACCTCACGCCCTATGTGGAGAGAAGATGGACAAGCTATCTTGTATTTGTACCACATGGATAAGCCAGGCAAATATGGAGAGGATATTTCATTCACAGGAGCCGATGGTAAAGATAAGTTTTTTGAGCGAGGAAAATGGCACAACATAACTCAAAGAGTCAGGATTAATGATGGTCATAAATCCAATGGTGAAGTAGATGTTTGGATGGACGGCGAACAAGTTTTATCTGAAGATAATCTTCAATTTGTAACTGACGGTCAAGAAATTGACACCCTGTTCTTCAATACTTTTCATGGTGGAAATGGCAGTGAATGGTGGCCCGACAATGATGTTGATGCATATTTTGATGAGTTTGTTGTTTCAACAAATGCTGCTGATGTGGGATTGTGATTGTAGGATTATAAAAATTTCATGGTATTGAGACTGTTTTTAAATCATTACTCAAAAAGAGAGCGATCGCTTTAATTTTTAATTAGGACGTGCGATCAATTAGAAAAAAAGATCTTTTTTATTCCTTAACTCCAATTTTGGAGTTTTCTTTTTTTTGTCTGACTTTAAATTTATACATTTCAATCAATCCCCGATTAGAAACATTTAGCAGTTTGTCAATCTTTTCATCTAAAATGACTTCACCACGATAAAAAAATTTGATTCTACTAGCATTGTGAGGCATTTCATAAGCGATCGCTTTAAAGAAGTTAATTTTGGCTAGCTTATTTCTCATAGCAACATCTAGAGGAAATAAATTAGCGGCAATTAGTCTTTCTTGTTGAAATTTGGTGGGACACCATTCTTCGGTCAAGGCTTGAAGTAAGGTTTCGTTGGCATCGGGTAGTCTCGGCGGTTTATTTTCTACGAATGCACGATATTCCAAGCTAAGAAACCAGCCAATAAATGCCTGAATTTTACATTCCAAATCTTGAGGACAATTTTCGATCGAACTGCATATCTCTTCATCAAAACATACGCCATATTTTTGTAGAATAGGCTGATATCTCCGCAAAATTTCTGCTTCAGCCTGAGATAAGTCCATTCCCCACAGCATCTTGCTCAAATTCTCCTCTGTAGTGCGATCGCAACTCTAAATTATCGTAGATTGCGACAATCGCCAAAGCCTAAATTGTATAGTAAATAATAATGCATTCTGGAGATAGAACTAAATGAGCGATCGCCTGGGTATGGTCTGTGGTTTTTTGGGCGGTACGGTTATAGCCGTCGATTCTGGCTACAAAGTTTTTCCCCATCCCAAACCAGAAAAAATCTACAACAGACTAAGCGATGCTAAATGGTTTCTAGCTATAAGATGGTGCGACAGTCTCCCTATTCCCGCAGGTATTGTTAACAACACTGGGGAACTGGCTTTTTTTAACAAAATTGTCTTGGAAATAGGCGAAGAAAACTTTATTCCTCGACAGTATCGGTCGAACATCTTCGCTCGGTGTTTGCCTTTGCAGCCCAATCAAACGATCGAGTATTGTTTCCCATCTCAAGATAGACCTAATTTAGAAATTCAGGCTTTAGAAATAGACCCTCGCTATGGCAAAGTAGCCTTGGTTACTCAAACAGCAAACTAACTGGCAACCTTGACTTTCTTTTTCTTTTCGGTTCTGCGCCTGGGCACTTCATAGGTATAAAAATCATAGGCTAGCTTAGTATTGGGAAAAATAGCTCGTGCTTCTCTTTTCAAATCGTCTAGCTGAATTGGATTTCCAAAAGCGTAACGAGGACTAAAGTGAGTCATGATTAGTTGCTTGACCCCCGCTAAAAGAGCTACCTGTGCTGCCATAGTGCTAGTGGAGTGCATTTTCTCAAATGCCATGTCTGCATCTTGATGGGCAAAAGTAGCCTCATGAATTAAAACATCGGCATCATGGGATAACTCTACCGCAGCATCACAAAAGACTGTATCAGTGCAGTAAACTACCTTACGACCTGGTTCAGGTTCACCGCAAAGTTCTTTTCCGTTGATTTTGCGACCGTCATCCAAAGTAACTACTTGTCCTTGTTTGAGTTTGCCGTACACAGGACCTGGCGCAATGCCCAAAGACTGAGCCTTTTCTAGGTTAAACATCCCCGCTCGATCTTTCTCTACTATGCGATAACCATGAGCGGGTACGCGGTGTTTGAGCAACTTGCAGCTTACGCTAAATTCTTTATCTTCGTATACTAGACCCGATTCAACGGTATGGACTTTGAGACGAGAACCAAAATTCATGTAAGAGTATTTAGCCGCAGCCTCAAGATATTCTTTCAAACCCTTTGGTCCATAAATATCGATTGGCTGACCAGTTCCAGCTAAACCGCAGCTAGCAATCAATCCCATCAACCCGAAGGTATGATCGCCATGCATATGAGTAATAAAAATACGTCTAATCTGAGAACTTTTGATATCGCTTTTTTGTAGCTGATGTTGCGTTCCTTCTCCACAATCAAACAGCCATACTTCTGCGCGCTGGGGCAATCTTAGCGCGACACTCGATACGTTGCGCGATCTTGTCGGTACGCCAGAACTAGTACCTAAAAAAGTTATTTCCACAGGGTTTTATCATTTATCCATCTCAGATGTTTATCTTAGCAGTAAGCTATTGAGTATGGTTTATCTTTCCCATCTTTTAAAATTTTAATCATTTTGAATTTAGATTTCTGGACGAAAACAAGCGGCACTTGGATCAATATAATTAGTGTCTTTTTGGGTACAAGTCTGGGCTTGCTGTTTGAGAATCGTCTTTCGCCGAAGGTGCAAACTATCATTACCCAAGGAGTTGGTTTGTTGACGATCTGGATTGGCTTGAGTATGGCAAACAGTATGGCAAGGGTTGCAGCAGGAGGAATCGACGGTGCCGTTATTGGATTGTTAGGTATGGTTATCGGGGGAGTGATAGGGGAGTGGCTAGAAATAGAGTCGAGGCTGACTGCTTTAGGAGACTGGTTGAAGCAAAAATTTAAAGGAAAAGGTAGATTTACCGAAGGATTTGTCGCCAGCAGTTTGCTGTTTTGCGTAGGTCCGATGGCTTTAATCGGCAGTTTTAATAATGGCTTAAATGGAGATAATACTCTGTTGACCATCAAATCAACTATGGATGGAGTTATTTCTATTGCCTTAGCTAATATCTATGGGGTTGGAGTAGGATTTTCGACCCTCATTATCTTGATTTATCAAGGAGGACTATCCTTAGCAGTGGGTTTGGTAGGAAGTACTGTACCTGATGCTGCCAACAGTCCTTATCTGCTAATTATTACTGGAGTTGGCGGACTTATGATTATGGCAATTGGCTGCAATCTATTGGAGTTAGTCAAAATCCGCGTTGCTTCGTTCTTGCCCGCGATCGCCATTGCGCCTCTAGTCTACTACTTGCTAGCTGCCTTAAAATTTGTGTAATTTTGTTAGTTTATTAGTAAGAAGACGAGTAGGATTGTAGGTTTAGCTATTATATGTATGATGTAAAACTTTCGCCTTGCTTTGGACTGAGTATTGCTTTACTCTTTGTAGTTTGATTTATACGCATCACTTTTTCGTCACACAACAATTAAGCTAGTTTCTTATGACTACTATTAAAGAATCAGCATATAGCGATCGCCAAATTACCTCATGGCTCAGAGGTCTATACACTGTAGCATTGGCAGATGGACACTACGATCCAGAAGAACAAGAATTGATCGCTCAGTTGACTCAGGATCTGGCTGAGATAGATCAAGTAAGCAGTCTAGATGCAATTACCCCAGAAGAGCTCGCAGAAGATCTGGGTCGAGATCCAGAAACTGCAGAAAACTTTTTACGTACTGCTGTACTGGTAGCTGTAGCTGACGGTATTTACTCTACTCCTGAGTACAATTTGCTGCATCAATATAGCGATGCTTTGGGAATTGAAGTTGAGGCTCTCAAGTCTCTAGAGAGTACTTTGTACAAACCAGAACAAGAATCAGAGGCTTCGGGTGCCGCTTCTGGTCTGACTCCGCCCCCAGCTAAAGCCAAAAGTAGCGTAGACGTACTTTATCCGATTAAAGATTGGCTGGAAGGAATGGAAATCAAAGATCCTCGTTTGGCTAAGTTTGTTTGCAAAGTCATTCCTCCCCAATGTCCTTTTGAGCGAGACATAAACTTGTTCGGTAGGAAAATCGGGCATATTCCTCCTTTATGCAAGCTTAATCCTCTATACGAGCAATTTACGATGCTTCGCTTTCGCTCTTTATCGTATTTGGCTGATGAATGCGGTGAAGATGTGACTAAATACGTTCAATAATTAAAGTCTCTCGATTTTTATCAAGCGATCGCTTTTAACTTCGATCAGATTCCAAGGATTGAATATCCCAGCCAGATAAAGCCAAAAATAAAGCGATCGCCAGATTGAAAAATTTAATTATCTTGCCCTAATGCCACCAAAGATATTCTCGCTGCCTCTTTTACCTGAGGATGAGGGTCTTTGGCTAAAAACTTAAGCGCAGAGATGCTTTTTGCCGTATTTAGTTTGCCCAAGGATTCTGCCAGTCTTTGGCGAATCAGCCAATCTTCTGAATCGGCAAAATTAAGGATCTTATCCACGGATTCAACTGCTTGGATTTCTCCCAAAGCTGCGATCGCAGCCTGTTGTAAGATAACCTCATCGCTGTCCAAAGCTTCCATCAATAATTCCTTGGCACGAATATCCTGTAAATTACCCAAAGATACCGCCGCACTAAATCTGACTAGCCAGTTTGTATCTTCGTAAAACGCTCTAGTTAAATGCTCGAAAGCGCGAATGTCATTTAAATAGCCTAAAGCACCTGCCGCATCAGCACGGATACCATAATCGGGGTCGCTCTCTAACAAATCGATCAAAATAGGAAAGCATTCAGCGGTGGGTTTTACCCCTAAGGCAAACACAGCCATAGACCTTACAGGAAGTATTTCGTCATTCAAAACTTTTTTGATCAATGGCACGGCGTCTTCAGGGGCGACTTCTCTCAAAGAAGTCAACGCCAACAAACGATCCTTGGAATTGTCACTTTCTAGCTGTGCAGCGATTTTCTCTAAATCTGGCATCTATATAAAAAATTGCTTATTATTTACTGAAATAAATTTGAGTTTTTGAGCTATCAGCTCAAAAAAATAAGCCTCCACTGTAGAAAGCAGAGGCTTATTCATAATACTAGACCGTATCTAAACTAATAGCTCAAACAATTGGTTTAATTAGTCTAGGTCAGGCATAAATAGTGTTGGTTCGGTTTCGCGTTCGATACCTTTTTCAAAACCACCAGCAGCAGCTCTGGCTCTACCTGCATGCCACAAGTGACCGATGAGGAAGAAGAAAGCCAGAATGAACTGGAACGCAGCCAACCACTGACGAATATTTACGAAGTTGAAGGAGTTAGACTCAGTGATAATACCGCCAACAGAGTTGATCGAAGCATTAGGAGCATGAGTCATATACTCAGCAGCACGACGTAATTGCCAAGGTTGAATGTCGTTTCTGATTTTGTCGAGGTCAATACCGTTAGGACCACGCATAGGCTCTAACCAAGGACCGCGAAAATCCCAAAAGCGCATAGTTTCTCCACCAAGAATAATTTCACCAGTAGGAGAACGCATCAAGTATTTACCGAGACCTGTAGGACCTTGAGAAGAACCAATGTTCGCACCCATTTGTTGGTCGCGAGCTAGGAAGGTAAATGCTTGCGCTTGAGATGCCTCTGCATTGGTAGGACCATAAAATTCACTGGGGTAAGCAGTGTTATTGAACCATACATAACATGCAGCGATGAAAGACATGAAGGATACAGCACCAATACTATAAGAAAGGTAAGCTTCACCATTCCAAATCAATGCACGACGAGCCCAAGCGAAAGGCTTAGTCAAGATGTGCCAGATACCGCCAGAAATACAGATCAAACCGATCCAAATGTGACCGCCAATGATGTCTTCCATGTTGTCAACACCAATAATCCAACCTTCTCCACCAAATGGTGCAGCAGTTAAGTATCCAAAGATAGTAGCAGGATTAAGAGTTGGGTTGGTGATTAGACGAACATCGCCACCACCAGGAGCCCAGGTGTCGTATACGCCGCCAAAGAACATTGCTTTGAAGACTAATAGGAAAGCACCCAAACCTAGAAGAATCAGGTGATAACCAATGATGTTAGTCATTTGGTTTTTGTCTTTCCAATCTTGGCTGAAGAAATTAGAATACTCTTCTAATTTTTCAGGACCACGAAGAGCGTGGTAAATTCCGCCTAAACCTAAAACAGCGGAAGAGATTAGGTGTAATACACCAACTACGAAGTAGGGGTAAGTATTGATTACTTCACCACCAGGACCCACACCCCAGCCTAATGTTGCTAGGTGGGGAATAAGGATCATGCCCTGTTCGTACATGGGCTTTTCAGGAACATAGTGCGCTACCTCAAAGATAGTCATAGCACCAGTCCAGAAGACGATTAAGCCAGCGTGAGCGACGTGTGCGCCTAGTAGCTTACCAGATAAATTGATTAAACGAGCGTTACCAGCCCACCAGGCAAAGCCTGTGGATGGCTGATCGCGACCTGCACTAACGGCAGGATTAGAGAGCGTTACCACGTGGTAGAACCTCCTCTGGGAATTCAAAGTTTTGATGTGGTTGGTCTTGGGTTGCCATCCATGCTCTTAGACCTTCGTTGAGCAAGATGTTTTTGGTGTAGAAAGTTTCAAACTCAGGATCTTCTGCCGCTCTCAACTCTTGAGATACGAAATCGTATGCACGCAAGTTCAAAGCAATGCCGATGATACCGATGCTTGCCATCCATAGCCCAGTTACGGGTACGAACAACATG
>JBCDCO010000264.1:0-7446 GCA_039181635.1 Cyanobacteria bacterium P01_G01_bin.19
AACTATTTAAAACTGTCCTAACTGTCTTAACTAGTTAGATAAAATTGATGAATTTAAAAATTTATAATACTCAAACCCGTCGCCTTGAACCCTTCACAACCCTTCAACCTGGAATAGTGACCATGTATTGCTGTGGCGTAACTGTTTACGATTATTGCCATTTAGGTCATGCCCGCTCTTATATTAACTGGGATATGGTGCGTCGCTATCTGCAATGGCGAGGATATGAAGTTACCTACGTGCAGAACTTTACCGATATCGATGATAAGATTCTCAAGCGCGCACAACAGGAAGGGGTTTCGATGGCAGATATCTCGGAACGTTTTATCGAAGCTTATTTTGCAGATATCCGTCCTTTGAATATCATGGATGCAGATGAATATCCTCGCGTCACCGATAATATCTCTGGGATTCAACAATTAATTAAGATATTGCTGGAAAAAAACTATGCTTATGCCGTCGATGGAGATGTTTACTTTCATGTGGAAGCTTTTGACGAATATGGCAAACTCTCTGGACGAAGCCAGTCACAGATGCAAGCGGGGGCTAGTGGTAGGGTAGCAGTTAAAAACGCTAAAACAGTGAAAAAACATCCTTCAGATTTTGCCCTCTGGAAAAGTGCGAAACCAGAAGAACCTGCTTGGGATTCTCCTTGGGGAAAAGGTCGTCCTGGTTGGCATATTGAATGTTCTGCTATGGTTAGAGCATTGCTAGGAGAAACTATCGATATTCATGGCGGTGGGGGCGATCTGGTGTTTCCCCATCATGAAAATGAAATCGCACAGTCAGAAGCTGCCAATGGTAAACCCCTGGCTAAATATTGGCTGCACAATGGCATGGTAACGGTGAACGGGGAGAAAATGTCTAAGTCTTTGGGTAACTTTACGACCATTCGCGAGTTATTGAATCGTCCCCTCGATCCGATGGTAATTCGGTTGTTTGTTTTACAGGCACATTACCGCAAACCATTAGATTTTACGGAAGAGGCGATTAGTTCGGCAACTAATGGTTGGCAGACTCTACAGCAAGGTTTACTCTTTGGGGAAAAATATGGCAATAAATTAGGTTGGCAGAAAAACCAAGAACTCGACTCTACCGTCATCGAACAATTCAAAGCAGCAATGGACGATGATTTTAACTCTCCTGGAGGATTGGCGGTTTTATTTGAACTAGCCAAAAATCTCCGTCGGGAAGGCAATCTGTTAACCCATGAAGGTAAAACCTCTGTCGATCTGGAAGAGCTACAACGACAATGGCAAACTTTAGTTCAGTTAGCAGGGGTTTTAGGATTAGAAGCTAAATCTGAAGCCAACTTAGAAGATACTCATAGCTTCGATGAAGCAGAAATTCAAAAACTGATTCAACAACGTAATGAAGCGAGAAAAGTAAAAAACTATGCCCAAAGCGATCGCATTAGGGAACAATTACAACAAAAGGGAATTACTCTAATCGATCGCCCTAATGGGGAAACCAGCATTCTTCAACGGATGAAATGGCAGAAATAGAAAACGCAAAGCATTGCTTTACTAGTCTCACAGAGTGAGATGATGGCGCATTGGCGCCGTATAAAGATGTAATGTATAACCTAATGTCGCAGTTGACATCAAAACAAATTTCGACCCATAGCATAATGAAAAATTTAGACGATCTCCTCACAAAACTTATTGTTCGTATAGATAAACTATTTATTAGAATAGAAATAATAATTGAATAGAAATCTAGTGTTTTTTTAGATTTAAGAAAGGAGAAACCTAATAGGCTTTGAATGTTTAGTGTGGAGTGAGAGCAGTGTGTAAGTTGAGTTCTCATCACTTTGCTGATGTTTAAGACTATGTTGAAAGCTGTTATTTTCCTGGGCTTTATGATTTTCTTTATTATATTTTGGTGCTGGATATTGTCTGATAGTGAAGATTATACGTCTCCACCTGGACGTATTTAGTTGTGCTGAAACGGAGAAAAATTTGGAGATATCTGCATTAAAAATCAATAAACTAGCTACCAGCATCGGATAATATGTGCAGATCTCTCTTGAAAGAACAAAAAAACTAAATCTGAAATTATGTCGGGTTAAAGAAGGCAGTACATATGATGTGCATAACCTTGAGGGGGCAACTGAATAATTAAAGAACTGAATCTTTGACATCAATGCCCCCAAATCAAGCAAGCTCTGACTGTCGAATTTAGAGACTATCTAAAATTTATCGATCAACAAAAAGATGGTGCTATGGTTCACACTCGATCGACAAGAGAAAAATACTATTGTTGAACAGCATCCGAGTTAGAAGATACAGTCGGGTAAGGAGTCAAAAACAGGTTTTTCTCTGCTGCTCGACGCTTGGTTAAGCCAGGCAAAGCTACTAATCTGCCGCCTTGATTTGCTTTATTCCAGCGAGTGAATTCGCGCGCAGCACCTTGATAGTCTCCTGCATTAAGTTTTCTGCTTAAGGTACTTTGCTTAATTACTCTCGTACCTGCGTTGTATACCAAAGAAGTCAATGCGCCCAGTTGATGAGGAGTCAATTCAACCTTGACATTATTTAAAACTAGACGCTGAATGTGATACAACTCTCTAGCTAAGGCAGCATCCGCCTGCGCTCTGGTAATATATTGACCCATTCTCACTGTCTGACCATTGATTCTCGATTGTCCGTAGCCAATCACAGGAAGCCCGCTAGTATCGATGTAGGCACGAGAGCGAAAACCTTCATAATGTTTTACTAAATCGAGCGTGGCTGGCAGTACCCGACTACTGGTAGAGGAAAGATGATGAGCCAGGAGAACGCGATCTTTAGAATTTGGTATTTCTAAAGCATTTCCGAACTGCTTGTGTTGCTCTTTCGATTCTTCCGACTGAACTGGAGAAATAGCTGTGAATAGAGAAGTAAAAGCTAACAGCAGAGTCAGCACAGCAGAATAGTGTTGATTGGGAGAATTTAATTTGAGAAACATACAAACAAATTTTTTTGCCTATTCAGTATTTTTATTGATGTATTAGATGTGTTTGAAAGTGTTTAGTCAATCTGCAGAAAGGCGTGCAATCTAAATCGATCAACTAACCTAAATTTAATTACTACAAGATAATACGCAGGCTGGAGAAAAATAATAGATAATACTTTAATAGTTGATTCGCATTCGACCAAGATAAATGTCTCAAATAGGAGATCCATCCTTCCAGCAAGCTAATCATGATTTTGACTGCATTATTATTGGTGGTGGAATATCAGGATTAATAGCAGCTACCTTATTGCAACGTCAGGGTATGAAAGTAATCGTGTTGGATAAGGGAAGAGGAATTGGCGGACGTTTAGCTACTCGCAGAATTAAGTATTCTGCGGCTATTGAAGGCGTTTTTGATTATGGAACGCAATACTTCAGCGTCAAGCACCCAGAATTTCAGCCGTGGGTAGATGATTGGCTTGATCGCGAAATAATTAAAGAGTGGTGCCGAGGATTTGGCGAAGTGGATGACAAACCTCGGTATTGCGGAGTCAATGGTACTAGGGGGATTGCTAAATATTTAGCTCGCGATTTGGATGTCTGCACCAGTACTAGAGTAGTCAAGCTCACTTACGATGAACAGTGGTTAATTGAGACAGATGGCGATCGCTATTATCGAGGAAACTTTTTGATAATGACTCCTCCCGTACCCCAGTCACTAAAACTATTAGACGATTCGGGCATCAATTTAGCACCAGATATTAGGACATCTTTGGAACGGGTTAGCTACTATGGCTGCATTGCTGTTTTGGCTTTGTTGGAACAGCCGAGTAAAATTCCTGCTCCTGGGGGTATGGCGATCGAGAGTGATTCTCTGGTGTGGTTGGGAGATAATTACCAAAAAGGCATCTCACCTCAAGGTTACGCAGTGACGCTCCATGCTACGCCTGGTTTTAGTGATGATCACTGGAACAACAGCGATGCAGAAATCGCCGACAAGCTGTTTGCTGCTGCATCACCTTGGTTAGGTTCTGCGGTAATTAAATATCAGGTACATCGTTGGCGTTACAGTTTGGCTGATAATCTTTATGACCAACCTTGCTTGGCTTTACCTGAACTTTCTCTAATTCTGGCTGGAGATGTTTTTGTCGCACCCAAAATAGAAGGTGCAGTTCTGTCGGGAATTGCAGCGGCTGAGTCACTTAAAAAAGTATCAAGTTCCTAAAGGGATATCCCCCTTCGACAAAGGCGCTTAGTCCTAAAGGATACCGCTCCGCATATTTGCCGCATGTACGTAGCCGCTTTGCATATAGCAAGTAGCAATTTTTAAAATGTTTGAACCTTCGCAAGAGAATAGAAATTCTGGAGGGTTATGATTTACAGGTTTTGCGATTTACAAACGAGCAAGTTAATCATAACCTTGAGGGCGTTTGTCAGACTGTGGAAGAATATCTCACTTCAAACAAATCTTAGAAAATTGCTAAAATGCACAAAATAGTCAATATGTTTAAGTAATGAATACCTAGTAGACGCGGGCGTAAATACAGTCACCATTAGTAAATGCTCAAAGCTCTATAGTTAGATACTTCTGACACAGCCCTCGCAGAGGGCAACGCCTTTCTCAAGGCGTGGGAGCAAAGCTCTCGTTGCGGGCAAGCCCTTTGCGACCTCTGACTTCTGACTGCATGCGGCTAAAGCCTTTGCGCGCAGCGGTACTAGTGACAGCTAAGACTTTGAAGACCAGACCTCATCGGTTTTGGCTGCCATGATAAAGTCATTTTGATGCAGTCCATTAATCGCGTGAGTCCACCAAGTAACCGTAACTTTACCCCACTCGGTAAGCAAGGTAGGGTGGTGTCCTTGGGCTTCGGCAATCTCTCCCACTAAATTAGTAAATGCCAAGGCTTTTTGGAAATTGGAAAACTGGTAAACTCGCTGTAAACGCAGTTCGCTATTTTCGGTAACTAAATTCCAGTCGGGAACTTGTTTTTTATAGCTGTCTATTTCTTCTGCTGTTGCTGCAGCAACATTACCCTCGCAGGGGACGCATTTTTGTTGTTGTAATTCTGTCATGAGTTTTTTTCCTTTGTTTTTGGTTGTAGGGGAGGTTTTTCGATTTCTCCTTCGCAGTAACCCAGGTCATACATACTAGCTGCTTGTGGATCGTGTTCGGGAGTTTTCTTGGGCTTTTTTTCCCAAGCATCGGCTTTGCCTTGGTTAATCCAGTCTTCGTCGGTCATAGCGAGAATCAAGCTGTCGCTGTTCATAGGTCGCTCCTTTTGCTGGCAATAATATTTATAATTGAAAAAGTAAAACACTACCAAAAATACTAATAGTTATTAGGTTAATTCAAATCACCACTACTAACTATTAACGCTGTATTTGTCTAACTTAGTTCGCGTCGTTCTATTTGATGTTTCATCTATTTTAGAAAATATGCAAAAGCTTGTGTAACTTATCGACAAAAATTAAGACTTCATTCTTGATATAATTAAAGAAAGAGAAGTAATTTGAAAATTGTTGCTGCGATCGCGCCGAGAACCAAACAAACAATCAACAATTTATGTCTAGCAGTAGTTATTTTCTCACTCCAATTAGCCGATGGATAACGTCTTTGCTGACAAGTTATCTCATAAAAATTGACTAGCTTTGAAAGCTCAAGCTTAATAATAGTCATAAATTGTCCAGTTTATCAATAGATAATAGATTTCGTTTGGCGATCGCTGCAATTCGCCAGGAGGTATCAAATTGGTCATGTTAACAACAATAAAACATCTCGATAAATCGAGCCTTTCGGTAGGTACAGCTTTAGCCATCAGCTTGGGCAGTTTGGCTTTATTCCCCACGGTAGCAACGGCTCAAAATCCTTCGATTGCAGCCGTTAGCGCACAGTTAGAAACTCTATATCTCAATAACAACCGTACCTATTCCTATAACTTAATTGCCGATGAAAGAGCCGTAATCGATGGCATCGTAATTCCTAAAGGTGCAACTATTGTCGGCAAATACGTTCCCGCGCAAGGTGGACTCCGCTATGTTGCCGAAGCAGTAACTTATGATCGCTATGGCTATCGAATTAGTGCTATCTCGCCGATATTAGAAGACGTTAAAGATCCTAGAGATACATCGGCTGGCGCGATCGCTGAAGATGCAGCTATTGGTGCGGCTGGAGGTATGATTATCGGCGAGATTTTTGGCGACGCAGGTGTTGGCGAAATTCTGGGTGGTGCGGCAGCAGGTGCGGTAGTTGGGAATGTGACTGCCGATCGCGTTGTGGTTATCGACCCGAAAGTTCCTATTGTCTTGTACGACAATTGATACCTATAAGATTGAGATCTCCATGCTCACAAGTTCCTCAAGTCGCTTGTCTATAAGTTGAGTAAAGAGCTACAGGCATTAAGCATTTTTAGGTTTTGCAAAGATAAATAATTGAGGGAGGACGGCAATGAAAGCAGCAGATATCATGACCACTAAAGTATTTACTATTAATAGTCTGGCAACTGTGGCAGAAGCGATCGCCCTGATGCAAGATAAAAGAGTCCGCTCTCTGATGGTCGAACCAGGAGAAGATGGGGCTTATGGAATTGTTACCGAAACCGACATTATTTATAAAGTAGCAGCGAAAGATGCCGATCCAGAGGGGATACTGGTATATCAAATTATGACCAAACCCTGCATCGTGGTAAATCCAGATTTAGACCTCAAAAATGTAGCAATATTGTTTGCGGAAACGGGAATTGCTCGTGCGCCAGTTATTCAAAAAAGGCTTTTGGGCATGATTTCCTCTACCGATTTGATTATGAAATCTAATGTAGCTCGACCTACTTCTAGCGATCGCTTTGCCACCAAAGTACATGAAAATCTTCTACACAGTCGGGTAGCATTCGATCCGCAAGAACAGATAGAACGGGAATGTGAGGCTGCTTGGGATGCGGTGGAAGATGATTTAGGTTGAATAAGAATTTTGTATGCTCTTCGTGTAGGAGGTGTATGATGACAACTTTTAATAACGCTACCAATATATTTGTCTTTGGAGATAGTCTGTCCGATACTGGCAGTTCCTTTGCGTTGACCTTCGGGGCAATTCCTCCAGAACCACCATATTTTTCGGGGCGTTTTTCTAACGGTTCGGTAGCAGTTGAATATTTAGCCGACGATTTGGGATTCGCTTTAGATCCTTATTACGACAATAATGTAGGTAATAATTTTGCTGTCGGTGGTGCGAGAACAGGATCGGGAAATTCCAACAACGATAATATTGCTGCTTTTCTACCTGGGGTGACTTTACCTGGGTTAACCCAGCAAGTTGACGCTTTCGAGCATAGTTTGGGAGCAAATCCTGCTGACTCAGACGCGTTCTATTTAGTCTGGGGTCTTGCACAGTTTTGGTGATCCAAGAATCAGGCGATCGCTACCGACTAAAATGTCAATAAAGGAAGATTTTGTGAGTAAATAGAATAAGAGTTAAAAAAGCGGTTATTTATGTCAGAAAACCAGCCTCTAAACAAT
>JBCDCO010000265.1:0-7401 GCA_039181635.1 Cyanobacteria bacterium P01_G01_bin.19
ACCTGGTATTTTGGGAACTTCTACCGACTTTTTACGGCACTTTTTAGTGACAGCATCGCATAAATAAGCGTCACATTTTTCTCTGTTGTCTTCGACTTGGCATTTCTTACAAATTATCCCCACGCTAGCAGTCTGGCAGTCATAACCTAGCCTGCTCAAAACACTTACGCTAGCATCTCCCAGATCGTCGGCTAAATTTGCATATTCCCCGCTCAAGCCTGGAGGGGCTGTAACTAGACCAATTGAGGTAAACACCATAGAAGCAAACAAAAAATAGGGTTTAATCAAGATCTTTCTCCAAGTTTCCTGCTTCACAAATATATCAGTTTGCGCTTTTTAGTCCCAAAGCTCTACCTTTTATTTTTGAAGTATGATAAAAGACACTAAGTATCCTGGAGCAAGACCCCCCGCAAAAATAATGGAGTTTAGCAATTCTCTCAATGATAACTCTTTTCTAGTTACACCGTTTAATTTAAGCGATAATATTGAAAATATTCGGAACGGAATCAACACGCCGATTCTTCCCCCAGACGATCCAGATGACACGGAGATAAACGTTCCTCCTCCAGATACAGAAGCTCCCAATAGTACTGTAGAAGTGTTGCCCAATAGCGTGCCTGCCAGCTTTACCGTCACTTGGTATGGTTTTGACCTTGGTGGTAGCGGAGTTGCTTCCTATGACATTTTTGTCTCGACTGATGGTGGCGAATTTGTTCTCTGGCAAAATGATACTAGCGCACTATCGGCAACTTTCAACGGTCAGAGCGATCGCACTTACGAATTTTATAGCGTGGCAACAGACAATGTTGGCAACGTCGAATCCAATAGCCAGGTTCAAGCCTCTACTACTACCAATGGCACAAGCCAACAGCCCGCAATTTACCGTCTTTTCAATACCAGCACTGGAGTACATCTCTACACTTCCAGCGTAATCGAAAGAAATAGCGTAATTGCCAACTTAAGCAATTATCAATATGAAGGCGTATCGTACTTTTCAGCCGATGCCAATCAAGGAGTTCCTGTATATCGTTTGTATAGTCCCGTTGTTGACGGTCATTTCTATACTGTTTCTCCTACAGAACGAGATCAGATTCTAGCCAACTTCCCCGAGTATGTTTCAGAAGGAGAAGCTTTTACAGCGTTTGCCGATGAAGCCAGCGCACCAGCGGGAACTGTCCCCGTCTACCGTTTTTTTGTTCCCGACTCAGGCGCTTACTTTTATACCGTTTCGGATGTAGAGCGAGATAGCATAATTGCTAATTTACCCAACTACACTTACCAAGGAATTGCCTACTACAGCTATCCTCTGGATGCGGATTTTACTCAAATTACACCTCCACCTGATGAAGCTGATGGGTCTAATTTTCTAGGCTCTAACATTTTTCTACAAATATACGCTCCCGATGGCGATACTGCTGTTACGGAAGGACTATTTGCCATTGTTGGAGATGGGATAGAATTTAGCGATATACCCGCCAACGATATAGAAGGCGGCTTGACGCCAATAGACGTGAATATTGATATTGCCGCTAACAATGTCTTTTTTGAAGTAGAACAGGCAGGATCGGGTACCTTCGCTTCTGGCGATTTGAATGGCTATGTGTTCGTCGATGCAGATGACTCTCTGCCTCCAATTCAAAGCGTAACGGTTGATGAAGGAGCAAGTTTACTAGGTGTTGACGATGCGGATATCTTTTTTACTGAAGACGGTTTTGTGCTGGATGTCGCGGGAGTTAGCTATTCTCAGGGAGATACAGTCAAATTAGATGTTGCCTTTGGCGAAGCAGGTAGCACTCCTGACGATACAACTCCCCCAGGTACCAGTGAAAATAATTTTCTCGGCGCACAGTTAGATTATCAAACTTATTTGCCTAACTTTGATTCTCCTGTCGGCAGTACCCTTACCTCCACGGTTGGCGAGGGTATTGAGTTCGACCTCGGCGTTGGTAGTGATGGCACTACTGGTGGTTATGTAGATATCGATGCCAATAGCATTACTTATGAAGTTGATTTTCCTGGAGATAGTTTTTACACTGAAGCTGAATTTAATGGCTTTATTATCGTCGATTCGACAGATAGTTTACCCGCAATTCAAAACATTACCATCAATCAAGCTGGAACAGATATTGCAATTGATGAGTTTGATATTGTCTTTACAGAAAATGGTCTGGCGGTCAATCTCCAAGGACTTGCTTTTAGCGATAGCGACCAAATTAAGTTAGACGTGGATTTTGTCTGATCGATTTTAAATTAATTTTTTCTTCCCCCGTTAATTTGGCGGGGGATTTTTATGGGCTTCGGTCAATCAATTTCAAAATTGAAAGGCAAACGAGCATAAACCCCAGTGGGATCGTTGAAATTGCGCAAAAGTTCTATTTCCTGTCTGGCTTTAATAAACTCGGCAGTTATAGGATCGATTTGTCCCTGAGATTCGAGCATCTTAACATCGAATAAACGCTGCACCAATTCTGTTTCAAACCGATGCTGTTGCGGGTATTCTTGAAGCTGCCAGCTATTGTTTAGGTTAGCCTGTTCGGCAGCATAGGCGATCGCCTGTTCCAGCCCGCCAATTCGATCTACCAAGCCAATTTTTACCGCTTCTTTTCCCGACCAAATTCTTCCTTGGGCGATCTTTTTCACTTGTTCTTGGGGTAAATTGCGATAGCGAGATACTTTTCTCAGAAACAAAGCATAGGTTTTGCTAACTGACTTTTGGTAAATCGCTAACTCCGCTTCGGTTTTGGGGCGTACATTAGAACCAATGTCCGCAAATTCTCCTGTCTTAACTACATCCCAGGTGATTCCATGGTTGTTGGCAATTTCTTGAATATTTGACAGCAGACCGAATACTCCAATCGAACCAGTAATGCTATTTTCCTCCGCAAAGATCTGATTTGCTCCTGCCGCAATCCAATAACCGCCAGAAGCTGCCACATTACCCATCGAAACAATTACGGGCTTTTTCTTCTTGGCTAAGAGTATCTCTCGTAAAATTACTTCTGAGGCGGTAGCACTACCTCCAGGACTATTTACCCTCAAGACAATGGCTTTTACTTTGTCGTCTTCTCGAAGTTCGCGAAAAACCTCGGCAAAGCGATCGCTGCCAATAGTCTCGATGCTCCCTCGACCGTTAACAATCGCACCCTCAGCATAAACTACCGCAATTTTTTGCTCTGCTGCAACCGAAGCTTCTATTGGGCGAATCATGCGATCGGCATACATCCCTAAATCTACGTGCCGAAAGCCTTCAGGGGCTTCTTTTTCGGTTTCTCCCGTCAATTCTCTCAGTTTGGTTACTACATTATCGTAATAACCAACTCGGTCGATCAAACCGATTTTTTGAGCATCTTGGGGATCGACATATCCCTGGCGATCGACAATTTTTTGGAGTTTGTCTGCATCCAATCCTCTACTGTCTGCCACGGTATTAAGGAACTTACCCCATAGATCGGTTAGCAAGGCTTTGGTTTGTTCGCGATTAGCAGGACTAAAATCCGAGCGAATGTAGGGTTCGACGGCAGACTTATAATCTCCTACTCTAATTACCTGCACCCCTACGCCATATTTTTCCAATGCGCCCTTAAAGAACATCTGCTTGGAGTTCAATCCGTTGAGTTCCATTGTTCCCATTGGATTGACAATAATCTCATCGGCTAAAGAAGATAGATAATATTCTCGTTCGCTCAAGGTTACATCATAGGCAATAATCTTCTTTCCCGCAGCCTGAAATTTAGCTAAAGCCGACCTCAATTCTGCCATCGTTGCATAGCCGTTAGGACTAGAGCCTCTTCTACCATCGAGAAACATGGCAGTAATGCGATCGTCTTGTGTCGCGCGGTCTATTGCCTGCAATACTCGACGCAAAGTTACAATCTCTTGTTTTTTGCCTGAAAAAGCTTGGGCGAGGTTGGCTGGAGGTTTAGAATCTCTGACCTGGGTTGATAAATCGAATACGAGTACTGACTTGTCTTTGATTCCAGGAGATTCTTGGTCGGATACTGCCGAGAACAGCATCAAAACCAGTCCGCCAGCTCCTAAGGTTAGAAGAAGTAATAAGCCCACCATGCTACCAATGGTGCTGGCAAAAGTCTGTTTCAAAAATTGGCGCATAGTGGTGTTTAATCTAGGTTAATAATTGAGAGTGGGAAAATTGAAAGCAATAATGATAGCTATATTTTTATACTTCCCCCAATCTTTACAATCTATATCATGTAGCCAAGGATTTTCGTATCGAGACTCTCAGAACCAAAACCAATAGATTCTCGCATAGGCGTTGGTAATTTAAGTGATGACATACACGATATTACTGTTAGTAGCTTTAAGCCATAAGCTCTAAGCTATAAGCCTTTTTAAAATTGTAGATAAATTCAAAATTTTAAATTATACTCTGATTTACCAACGCCCTCGCATCAATAATATTTTTCGGTATTTATTTTAAAGGGATTTTAGGGGATTGATTTGAAGATAATAATCTCCGATCTAGAAAAGGTTTAAACTATATTTAGAGCGCCACAACTCTACTTCGATCAATGTAAATCTGTTTGATTTGCGCGCCTCAATCTTTCGAGCAAATAATATTAAACCGCCATCAAAAATTCATCTCCCCGTCACAAGAAAGTCATGGAGATTACCTATATTATTTTTTGTCAGCCCTAAACTACGATTTTACTCAAAGCTCCTTCAGGCTTCTTAGGGTTGACTTTACTCAATAAATCTATTTGCCACAATCTACAGGCTGACACATTTATTAAGTTGTTTTACTATTATAAGCTTTTATGCGGAAAGTCGGTTTTTAGTATCCGCCAAAATTATTAATAGGTCTTGCCAACCGCCAAACATGAGTTAAAAACGCTAGGATTGCTATGTTTGTTTTTGAGGGCACGTCATCAATTTAAAAACAGCCTTTTTCTCCCCTAATTAATGACAAGACTCAGTTAAAGAAACAGTTTGGCAGAAATAGCTAACTGTTTATAGTTGGGAATTTTAATCTACAGCAATTATATTTGTTTTTATGTTTTTCCTTTTATCAAATCCCTGGCTAGGTTTGGTAGGTAAATATTGTCTTATCTTTACCCTATTCTTGGCGGTTGGTAGATGCGGGGTAAATTCTCAAGCGCAGTCAGATGATACCGAGTCTGCCAATAAAACTCGTTTGGAACAATCCAAACAAGTAGTTACTTTGGGAAAGTTAGTTCCTAAAGGGGAAGTAATCAAATTATCAGTAGCCAATGCGGAGGATAGCCGAGTCAATCAAATTTTGGTTGAAGAAGGCGATCGCGTGGAGAAAAATCAGGTAATTGCTATTCTTCAAGGAATAGAGCGCAGACAAAGAGATTTGGAAGAAGCAGAAAAAACCGTCGAACTAGCTCGGGCAAAATTAGCACAAACTCAGGCAGGAGATAGCAAGCAAGCAGAAATAGCCGCGCAGAAAGCCAATATATCTCGCTTGGAGTCTTTACTACGCAACGAAACAATAGAAAGACAAGCTGCGATCGCGGCAGTTGAAGCAGAGTTGAGACAAGCCAATCTAACTTACGAGCGCAATAAAAGCCTGCTAAAAGATGGTGCGGTCAGTCAGCAAACACTTGATGAGGCTCAGTCGAGTTTCAATCGGTTGCAAGCCAGCTTAAATGAACGTAAAGCGCAGCTAAACAATACTCTACAAACTCTTAAAGCAGAAATAAACCAGGAAAACGAGAATTTAGCCAGAATACAGGAAATTCGACCTGTAGATATTCGGGTGGCAGAAATCGAATTAGAAAGAGCCATAATTGCCGTAGAACAGCGTAAAGCTGACTTGGAGGATACCAAGGTCAAAGTACCAATCGCGGGTCAGATACTCCGAATTAATACCCGTGTGGGAGAACAAGTAAATACCCAACAGGGAATTGTGGAATTAGGACGTACCGATGAAATGTATGCCATTGCCGAAGTATACGAAACGGATATTAGCAAGGTAAAGATAGGGCAACCTGCCACAATTAGTAGCGAGTATGGCGGTTTTGAAGGGAAGTTAAAAGGACAAGTAGAACATTTAGGTCTGCAGATAGGGGCAAAAAGTCTTGCCGAATCATCTCAAGATCCCACCCAAGATGAAAACTCGCGCGTCGTCGAAGTTAAAATTCGGATCGATCCTCAAGACAGTGAAAAAGTTGCAGGATTAACCAATATGAAAGTACGAATAGAAATCGAGCGATCGATAACTAACAACTAATATGCGAAGCGGTATCCCTTTAGGGACAACCAACAATTAACAACCAACCACTAACTCCAAATAGTGAAACCGATATACTTACTGCTATACAAACTAAATTCCTATCTGCGTCGCACTCCCGTTGCCTGGTTACAGCTATCTCATCAAAAGATTCGCTTACTGGTAGCGATCTTAGGAGTAGCGTTTTCAATTATTCTGATTTTTACTCAGTTAGGCTTGAGGGCAATGCTGTTTGATGGGGTAAATCTTTTACCCGAAAATTTGAATGGCGATCTTTATCTGCTATCTGCCTATGCCGAAAACATCAGAGGAAGTTCGTTTCCCAGCATTTATCTTTATCAAGCAGATGCCATTACAGGGGTTGAAGATGCCAAACCTTTATATGTTAGCTTTGGCAAATGGGTAGATCCCAAACTATTAGAAACAAATGGACAGGGAAGGGGAAATGTTCGGTCTTCTTCAATTCAGGTGATTGCTTTTAATCCCAATAAACCTGTTTTTAGCATTCCCGAAATCAACCAGCAACTAGATTTGCTAGCTGTACCTGGGGGTGTCTTATACGATCGCCTGGCAAAATCAGAAACAGGGGATATTGCCGAGCTGTTTGCGCGAGAGGGTAGGGTTTCGACGATTATGGATAATCGCCGCGTGACGGTGATGGGTTTATTTAACCTGGGCAGCACTTTTTATTACGATGGCGTAGCCGTGATGAGTGACTGGAACTATGGTAGGATTAAAGATCCTGGTACTTTAGAACAGGTGTCTATCGGGGTGATATCTCTCGAACCTGGGGCAAACCCTCAAGCAGTAATCGATCGCATCCAAAAAAATCTCAGTAAAGACGTCAAGGTATTAACCCAGGAAGAATTAGTCAAGGCAGAAAGAGCAGATGTGGCAACTTGGTCTGAAGGGAAAGTGCTGAATTTTGGTGCGGCAATTGGCTTTATTGTCGGGATTATTATCGTCTACCAGGTAATCTATACCGACGTTAGCGAACATCTTCCCGAATATGCCACCCTCAAGGCAATGGGTTATAAAGACCGAGATTTATCATTGATAGTGCTACAAGAATCATTGATTCTAGCCATGATGGGCTTTATTCCTGGCTATTTGGCTTCCCATGGAATTTACTACTTGATGACTAATTTTATCGAACTGCCCGTCAGTATGAATATAGGAATCGCGCT
>JBCDCO010000266.1:0-7294 GCA_039181635.1 Cyanobacteria bacterium P01_G01_bin.19
ATTACCTGGCGCTTGAGCTTGATTCCTTTAGGTCTTAAAATACGATTGAGGTCATCTTGAGCTTCTAGGTTCTCTGGATCTACCATTGCCACTAGCAATGCTGGCTTTTCGCCTTCTTCTTTCCGCAGTGGAATCAAACGGTAGCGACGACATATGTCTAAAGGAATTAAAGAATCTATTAATTCCTCCATTTGATTATCGGCAAATTTGTCAGTTTCAATCTCTGGATCTACCGATTCAACCCCATAGAGGATTTTAAGTTCAAATAAATGATGTTTTT
The DNA here is from genome assembly GCA_039181635.1 of Cyanobacteria bacterium P01_G01_bin.19. Lineage (GTDB taxonomy): Bacteria > Cyanobacteriota > Cyanobacteriia > Cyanobacteriales > Xenococcaceae > Waterburya. Next base: position 281 of record JBCDCO010000266.1, read on the forward strand.
TATATTGGCGTAGTAGTTCGGGCGGCAGCTGTTTACCTGTCGCCGATTCTAGTATTTCTACTAAAGAACGACCAGTTTTTCGGCTTTCAGCTAGCGCCTTCTGCATTTTATCCCCATCGATAAACCCTTTTTGCACCAGTTGGTTGCCAAAAGGAGACAGGTTACTGCGTAAAGCGATCGCCCGCGTTTTTTTAGAAGAATAAGCCATAGAATGTAAAAATATCTCAGTCTCGTTCTTTAGTGTTCCCCAAAGCTTTACGAAAATTTCAACTTGTCTCGACAAGGCGCAATTTTTGTTTTAAATTCGAGCAGTTTTGGAGTTATTAAAGAGATTTTTTATTTAAATCTCAATCAATAGCTGTTAGTTAACATAGATAATGAAATATCCTATATTTTGTATGTGAAGTGATAAATGTTCCTATGAGTGAAGAGCAGAAGCAACAAGAGACGATATCAGACGATACAGTAGTTTCCGACAACGAAAATCTCAACAATAATTCCGAGCTAGAAGAAGAAGTTCAATCTGATGCGATTGAATCAGTAGACTCGCCAGACATAGAAGATGACTCCGAGCTATCTAGCGACGATCAAGAAGAAATCTTTGCTGCGTTTCAACAGGAAAACGCTCATCTCAAAAAACTTTTAGATGAAAAAAGCAATCAGGCAGATCTGACAAAAGCTCAATACGCTAGGCTAGCTGCTGATTTCGAGAATTTTCGTCGCCGAACGGCTAAAGAAAAAGAAAATTTGGAAGCTCAGACCAAAAAAAGTGTAATTACTATTTTGTTACCCGTAGTGGACAACTTCGAAAGAGCCAGGGTTCAGTTAAAACCAGAAAGTGAAGGGGAAAAAGCAATTCACAACAGCTATCAGGGAGTCTATAAAACCTTGGTGGAATGTTTGAAAAAAATGGGTGTCTCAGCAATGCGTCCTGAAGGCAAAGAATTCGATCCCAACTTTCATGAAGCAATGTTGCGCGAACCGACTAACGAATATCCTGAAGGAACTGTTATAGAGCAGCTAATGCGGGGTTATGTTCTCGGAGATACTATCTTGCGCCATGCTATGGTTAAAGTTGCTGTTCCTCAAGAACCTGTGATAACTTCGGAAGAGAAAAACACGAAAGAAGAGCCACAGGAAAATAATAATCAAGAATCCTAAGATCTCAAACAGCCTTGGAAACAAGACTATATATAGGATATATCAAGTTCGGCATTGCAATATGCCGACCGACTATTGGTTTGATTTTGCTGTTAACTTCTTTAAATTTATAGATATATGAAAATTACTGCCTAAGCACTATGGCAAAAGTTATCGGTATTGACCTGGGAACTACCAACAGTTGTGTTGCTGTGCTTGAAGGAGGAAAGCCTGTAGTCATTGCTAACTCTGAAGGTGCGCGCACAACCCCAAGTATGGTGGCATTTGCCAAGGGCGACACTCGCTTAGTAGGTCAACTAGCAAAAAGACAATCGGTTACAAACGCTAAAAACACCGTTCACAGCATCAAGCGCTTTATTGGTCGAAGATGGGGAGATACGGAAGAAGAGCGATCTCGTACTCCATACAAGTGCATCCCTGGTCGAGATGACACAGTTGACGTTAAAATTGGCGATCGCAATTATACGCCCCAAGAAATTTCGGCAATGATTTTGCAAAAGCTGAAGGCTGATGCGGAGAGTTTTTTGGGAGAACCCGTCACAGAAGTAGTGATTACTGTTCCCGCATATTTTACAGATGCTCAAAGGCAGGCAACTAAGGATGCTGGTACTATTGCGGGTCTAGAAGTCTTACGAATCGTCAACGAGCCCACTGCTGCAGCACTAGCATATGGTTTAGATAAGCAAGATCGAGAAGAGCATATTTTAGTATTCGACCTCGGTGGCGGAACTTTTGATGTTTCTATTCTTCAATTGGGGGGTGGCGTATTTGAAGTAAAAGCTACTTCGGGTAACAATCATCTGGGTGGTGATGACTTCGATAATGTCATTGTTCGCTGGATGATTAAGGCATTTTATACCCAGGAAGAAATAGACTTAAGAAGCGACAAAATGGCACTGCAGCGCATGCGAGAAGCTGCTGAAAAAGCCAAAATCGAGCTGTCTGTTGCTCCCAGTACTTCGATTAACTTACCATTTATTACCGCTGATGAAACTGGTCCCAAACATATTGAAATGGAGTTGAGTAGAGCTAAGTTTGAGGAACTATCCAAAGACTTGATTCAAAAAACTTTAGACCCTGTAAAGCTAGCTCTCAAAGACGCCGAACTAAAACCACAGGAAATAGACCGCATCATTTTGGTTGGTGGCTCTACTAGAATTCCTGCCGTTCAAAAAGCTATTCAGACTATTTTTGACGGCATGCAAATCGATCGCTCTGTCAATCCAGACGAAGCTGTTGCTGCTGGTGCGGCTATTCAAGCAGGCGTTTTGGGTGGAGAGGTTGAAGACGTCTTACTTTTAGATATTACTCCTCTCTCCCTCGGACTTGAAACTTTAGGAGAAGTATTCACCAAGATAATCGAACGAAATACCACCGTTCCCACCAGCAAATCGCAAATATTTTCTACTGCTGCTGACGGTCAAACTAGCGTTGAAATTCACGCTCTCCAAGGAGAGAGAGCAATGGCAAAAGACAATAAAAGCTTGGGTAAGTTTTTGCTCACGGGAATTCCTGTTGCTCCCAGAGGAATGCCTCAAATTGAGGTGACTTTTGAAATTGATGTTAACGGTATTTTACAGGTTTCCGCCGAAGACAAAGGTACTGGAAAGCAGCAGGGAATTACGATTAGTAATACAGGCGGACTCAGCTCGAATGAAGTCGAAAGAATGCGCTTGGAAGCAGAAGATTATGCCGAGCAAGATCGCCGTAATATTGAGTTGGTCAAGTTAAAGAATCAGGCGGAGAACTTAATTTACAACTATGATTCGACTCTAAACGAACAAGGTAACTTGATTCGTGATGAACTGAAAGCCAAAATTGCCAGAATAAAAGAAGAGTTTAAAATTGCCTGCAAAAATCCTCACAGTACTCTGGGTGAGATCGAAGGAATTTTGGAAAAATTACGTCAAACACTGTTAGAAATAGGTACAGACGTGTATCAACAAAAAAATTCTGAAGCTGACGATTCATTTATGTTTGATGATGATGATTTTGCCGATGCTAAAACTGAGATGAATATGGCAAGAGACAATAGCGTCAAAGCTGTAGTTAGTATTTCTCATGATGCTAATATTGAGGGCGTTGATGACTTAGGTCTAGACGATACTTCTTTTGATGATTACGAATCAGTAGATTAATTCAAGCTGAATTGTTCGAAAGAGTAGTATAATAGTAGCTATTTTATTGCCATATTGAACAATATTACGGAACGAACCAATAAATTCTTAGTAGTAACCGTACTATATTTTTTAGCTATCATTTTGCTAGAGTAACGATCGATAAACCATAGGAAAAAGTAAAGATTTTATGGCAGGGGACTACTATCAAATCCTGGGCGTATCCCGCGATGTAGATAAAGATGAATTAAAGCGGGCTTATCGTCGACTAGCCCGTAAATATCATCCCGATGTCAACAAAGAAGCGGGAGCAGAAGAAAAGTTCAAAGAAATCAATCGCGCTTATGAAGTTCTTTCCGAACCAGAAACTCGTGCCAGATACGATCGCTTTGGCGAAGCTGGTTTAGGCGGAGGTGGTGGCGCACCAGGTTATGACTACAGCGACATGGGCGGATTTGCTGATATCTTTGAGACGATATTTAGCGGATTCGGTGGAGGCGTAGGTACTGCTGGAGGTCAATCCCGCCGTCGTAATGGTCCCGTTCGCGGAGATGACTTGAGGCTCGATCTTAAGTTAGATTTTCGCGAAGCTGTCTTTGGTGGAGAAAAGCAAATTAAAATTCCCCATCTAGAAAATTGTAAAACTTGTAGTGGTACGGGAGCCAAACCAGGTACAGGCATCAAAACCTGTAGTGTCTGTGGCGGCAGTGGTCAAGTACGTCGAGCGACTCGCACTCCCTTCGGCAGCTTTGCGCAGGTATCTGCTTGTACTAACTGCAACGGTACGGGGCAGGTGATCGAAGAGAAGTGCGGTACTTGTCATGGTGCTGGACGTTTACAAGAGACTAAAAAGCTCAAAATTACAATTCCTCCTGGGGTAGATAATGGAACTCGTCTAAGAGTCTCTGGAGAAGGAGATGCAGGAATGCGCAACGGTACGCCTGGAGATCTTTATGTCTATTTATTTGTCGAATCTGACAAGGAATTTACCAGAGAAGGAATCAATATCCGATCTGAAATCACTATTAGCTATTTACAGGCGATTTTAGGCTGTACTTTGGAAGTTAACACGGTAGATGAGAAGGAAAAACTAACTATTCCTCCAGGAACTCAACCAAATACGATACTGACACTAGAAAATAAAGGCGTACCCAAATTGGGTAATCCTGTAAGCCGAGGTAATCATCTAATTACAGTTAAAATTGATATACCTACCAAAATAAATTCTGAAGAAAGAGATTTGCTCGAAAAACTGGCTACAGTTCGAGGTGAAGCAACAGGAAAAGGCAGTAAAGAAGGATTTTTAGGAGGTTTGTTCCAGAAATGAATCCAAGCGAGCCGTCTAGAAGTACGGATAATGCTACTTGTCCTTCGGCAAATGCCCATTTAGATTTGCGTGGTACTCCCTGTCCGATTAATTTTGTTCGAACTAAGCTGCGTTTACAGCAGATGACTCCTGGTTCTTTGCTAGAAGTATGGTTAGATGAAGGAGAGCCAATCGAGCAAGTTCCTGATAGCCTTAAAATGGAAGGTTATCAGTTGGAAGGTTTAAATCAGCAAGATGGATTCTTTTCGCTGCTGGTTCGCCGTCCAGAGAAATTGTGAGTGCTGCAGAACGAGAATTGTTAGAAGAGGCTCGCCGAGCAGACATTCTTGAGTTGACTGGGACTGTAGTGGCAGTCCAAGCTAATTTTTATCGGGTAAAGCTAGAAAATATCCCTACGCAATTTTTGCTGTGTACTCGGCGTACTAGATTGAAGAAAATCGGACAAAAGGTGATGGTAGGCGATCGCGTTGCGGTCGAAGAACCAGACTGGCAGGAAGGAAGAGGTGTGATCGCTAAAGTTATGCCTCGCACAACGGAGCTGCAACGCCCTCCTGTAGCCAATGCCAACCTGATTTTATTAGTTTTTGCAGTTGAAGAGCCTAATTTAGACCCTTGGCAATTGAGCAGATTTTTGGTTAAAGCAGAGTCCACTAGCCTAGATCTTTGCTTGTGTTTGAATAAGTGCGATCTAGTTACCAAGACTCAGCAACAGCAATGGCATCAACGCCTAATAGAATGGGGCTATGAAGCTAACTTTATTAGCATTACCCAACAGCAGGGTTTGGATCGATTGTGGCAACGCTTAAAAGGCAAAATTACAGTTGTCGCTGGTCCCAGTGGTGTTGGTAAATCTAGCCTAATTCAAACTTTAATTCCGACCATCGATTTGAGAGTTGGGGAAGTATCGGGAAAGCTACAGCGGGGTCGCCATACAACCCGTCATGTCGAATTATTTGAGCTACCTGGAGGTGGTTTACTGGCGGATAGCCCAGGATTTAATCAGCCAGATTTAGACTGCCTTCCTAGCGATTTAGCCCACTATTTTCCCGAAGCGAGAACTAGGCTACAGCAAGGTAGTTGTCAATTTAGCAATTGTCTCCACCGAGACGAACCAAACTGTGTGGTTCGAGGAGACTGGGAAAGATACGAATATTATTTAGACTTTTTAGATAAGACGATCGCTCATCAAGAGGCATTACAAAAACAGCCCGATCGCGAATCTAACCTTAAACTAAAGGTCAAGCGATCGGGCAAAAGTCAATACGAACCAAAATTACAAACTAAAAAATATCGTCGTACCTCGCGCAAAGCCAGGCATCAAAATCTGCAAGATATTTATGATGCCCAGATTTATGATGCCCAGTTGCAGGAAGAAGAAGATTTTCGGTCAAGATATTCCTCTTAGTTGAGTTGTCACGATTCTGAGTTTCAAGGTGCGATCGCCTCTGATTACGGTAAAGTTTAGACTCTTATTTAAGCCACTACTGTCTACCAAAGATTGTAGCTGTCCCGCATCGGTAATAGCTTCTCCATCAATTGCTGTAATGGCGTCGCCAATACGCAATCCTGCTGCTTCGGCTGGAGTATCGGGCAAGACTCGTACTACGAGAACTCCATCTACTTCGGGAATTACAAAGGGAGAATTGGGATTTTGATTGTTGCGTCGAGCTAGTTCGGGAGTCAAAGTACGCATTTGTACCCCTATGTAAGGATGGGGGACTTGTTTTCCTGCGGCTAGAGTTGTGGTGATAGTTCTGGCTTTATCAATTGGGATGGCAAAGCCAATACCGTTAGCATCAGGTCGAATTGCCGTATTAATGCCGATCACTTCTCCTCTTTCGTTGAGTAATGGACCTCCAGAATTACCAGGGTTGATCGCGGCATCTGTTTGCAAAAAATCAATCCGCTTATCGGGAATACCTACCTGTGCCGAGGAACGAGTTAGAGTACTGATGATTCCTAAAGTTACGGTGTTATTCAAACCGACTGGATTACCAACGGCGATCGCCCAGTCTCCAACCTGCACTCGGTCTGAATTTCCCAAAGGTGCCACAGGCAGATCGCCACCTCGAGCATCGATTTTTACTACCGCTAGATCTGTTACTTCATCCGTACCTTTAACTACTCCTTCAAATTCTCTGCCATCTTTGAGAGTAACCGTAACGCGATCTGCACCGCTAACTACGTGGGCGTTAGTGAAGATGATGCCGTCTTTTTGGGTAATAAATCCAGAACCCTGTCCTCGTACCTGTCTTTCTCTGGGAATTTGGCTGCCAAAGCGATCGACAAAATATTCTCGAAAGAACGGATCTTAAAAAAACTGGTCGGCTTTATTGGCAACGGTTTTTTCTGTATCTATTCTGACTACTGCTTGTCCTGTCTGGGCTACAGCCGATGCCACAAAACTAC
>JBCDCO010000267.1:0-7287 GCA_039181635.1 Cyanobacteria bacterium P01_G01_bin.19
CACATTCCGCAGACACTATAGGTAGAGGAAAAGAACATAAATACGCTCATCCTGTAGGGTAGTTAATATGTATTGATCAATATCTGTAGATTAGTACAATTAAATTACTCTATCTATGGTGGTGATGTGCGGAAGGTCAGTGCCAACAGTTAAACACAGATAGTAAATTGCACCCACAATATCGAGTAAGCCCAATAAAGTAGTAAGAGTAAAACTAAAGTTGACCATTTTGCAAGATTTTTTGATGGATAATTGGCGCAAGTATAGCAGCCGCAACTTTATTCGTCCTGTACTTAGATATTTAATATATTGCGATCGCGATCTAATGCCAAAAAAGTTGTCTCGCCTAAAAAGGTTATTTCTAAATCTCCTCCCATACAACTAGAAACAACTAATAATTGTTGTCCATCGATTGATTCTACTTGGTGATTGCAGATAGAAAAATGCGGAATATCATCTTTAAAATAACCCGATGTTGATATTTCTTTTACTTTATCGATTTTGATAAATAAAAATGCCCAATCTTGAACTTTAGAAGTACTTAAAGCAATAGAATCTGGTAGCCATACCGCATCCCAATGAATAGCTAAAATTGCTGAAGCGCGATCTCCTACATCATAGAATAATCCAATCCAGCAGGAATCATGTAGAGTATACTTCTTGCCAAACTCTGCAAAACCAATCTTTAACCCTTTTTTCCAAGGTAATCTATCGTTGATTAAATCGTTACCCAACCAAGAAGGATAATCATCAATATCTATTTCCTCTTGTTCCATAATATTCTTTGTAGGCAATTAAACTCTTTGCTTTCTTAAAATCAATTTGCGGACACAACAGTCAAACTCTTTGCGTCTTTGCGCCTTTGTGATGCACTAAAGTATTCCCTTTGATCATATGCGAAGCGGTATCCTTTAGGACGAAGCGAATCCTTTAGGGCGAGAGAAACTAATCCCAACCAAACAGCACGCCATAAACCCCCCAAATAGCCATCGCCCTTAAATAGTGACTTGCTCTAAAAGTACCTACCGCAGTAATTGCTTCAGGTGTGCGAAACTGCAAACCGTTTTCATAGACTTGCTTAATCACAGTTTCTGTAACCCTAAATGCTTCTTCCTTCATATCCATTTGAATCATAAAGGCTGCAATGCCAAAGTTGATACCCGTCCATACTTCTAAAGGATGAGTGTCGTCGGGGTTTACTGGGCTACCATCGGGTAATACGCCGTTAGCGATGCCAAATTCGCCGTCGTGGAACTTGAGGAAGCAAGCATCATAAATTTTATTGAGGGTGGCTTTGGTATATTGTTCTTCTACTACGTCGGGTAAACCTAACAAACTAGCGTAGAATTGTCCGCAGAGTTGATCCGCCATGACTGCATTCGATCCGCTTTCCGTATCTAGGCGATAGTATTCCCCATTCCACAAGGCATCATGAAAAAGCGATCGCGCTTGATGCAACCAGCTATTATAAGTATTAATTTGAGTTTCGATACTTGCAGGAAAGTCTTCGGGTTGTAGGTTGGGATTCATTGGCGGGTTGGCGATTAATATTTCACCAATCTTTACTGCTGCTTCGAGTGCTGCGATCCACAAGCCACCGCAATAGGTGCTGATTCCCTGTAGTCTCCAGTCGTCAAAGGTTTGATCGGGTGCGCCAGAGTTTTCGGGGATGCCGTCGTTGTCACGATCAAATTTTTTAAGGTATGCCAGGGTAAGGGTAATACTCTCCCAGCATTCCCATAAGAAGTTAGTATCTTCGCCATCGGTAAGCAGATAATCTCTATATACTTGCAAGACAAAATCACTGGGTAAGTCTTTCCACTGGTTGCAATCTTGATAGGAAGTATAGTTAGTTTCCTCCCAAGGATGTTCGTTAGGTGCGCCAAGATCGTGGGGAGTCGCACCACCTTCTTTGCGAATGGCACTCGATCCGTCATAACCGACTATGCGGGGTGTATCGTCGTGGTGCGGAATTGCACGGGCAAAGGCTTCTAAGACAGATTTGTCTAACTTCGACCATAGCATCATCAAACCAAACGAGCCGTATAAACGCACGTCGAGGCTTTCATACCAACGATAATCCATGCACTCCAATACCCCAAACTGCCCTACAGGATCGTTTTCCGTCGCCGCCGTCCATAGTGTACCGCCGTCGGCTAAAAGATATAGCTCGTTAAACAATGCCATCTTAAACCAGTCAGGTAGATCTTCTTTTTGTAGAATCGGATTTTGCCAAGCTTCGATCTTTTCGCGCCACCAGTCGCCGTGTTTGAGTGCTGTCCGCACCATAGCCCAAACATTCTTACCATTGCGCCCAAAAAAGTCTGTATAGCGACGATAATAATTAATTCCCTGTTTAAATTCGGTAATGGGAAAATCCCAAGCGAGGGTAAAGGGAATCTCTTTAGTTTTTCCTGGTTTGATCGTAAACCTTACAGCGATCGCACAGGCAATTTGTTCTCCAGGATCGGCAGGGGTTTCATCTTGTTTATCAGGTAAAGATCCATCTGCGGCAAAAGAATCCCAGACTTCGCTACCGTCGCCATCGGGATTCCAGCGGCTTTGATAGAATACTTCTACGCTAGGATTGGCTACAGTCGCGATCGCCATCTGTCCGTCCCCTTCCTGTACCTCTTCGTGGGGTTGGACTCGATTTAAAATACAGCCAACGCGAAAATGATCCTGTATCCATTCATTAAAGTTACCAGTACTGTCGCGCCACTTGGGTTGATATTCATATTCTGGACTACCATCATCCCGCACCTTTACTGTGGGGGATTTAATAGCATTGGTAAACCAACCGACAATATTTTGCCAAGTCAGCATAATACTGAGGGTAATTGGCTTATCTGTAGGGTTGTGTATCTGCCAATTAAAGTTAACTATGGGATAGCTAGCTTCCATGTAATTTTCTGCCCAGATGGGAGAAGACTGTTCGCAGGTTATCTCTGCAGCAAATACTCCTTGATATTGATACCAACTGCGGGGACATAGTGCACTGTAAACACCTTTTTCTTTGGGATACCACGACCAACTGGATAGATTATCGTCTTCTGGTGCTTCTGTAGCCAGTGCATAAGCCTGAGTTACGTCTTCTGTATGCTCAAAAATACTAAACTGACAAGCGGGAAGAGACTTGAAAATATGCTCTCCCCCATCTAGATGCCAAAGATTGAAATCTCCTTTACTCGATCTGCCGATACATCCCGCACCCATACCGCCTAACGGCATACCGTGCCAAGCACCATCATCCAAATTGCTCTCATAGCGGACAGTGTAGGGTTTTTCCCATCCTTTACCAATGGAACGTTTCCAAGCACAATTAGGAATCTGTGGGTTTGAAGTCATTTGCTTAAATAGAGCGATCGAGCAGCATCAAGGATAACAGCTAAATTAGGGATGCACCAGAATCTCTCTAAGAGTTTTAATTTTTATGTTGTAAGTAATTTATTTAGGAGCAAACTTATAATAAATAGGTATGTTACTCAAGTAAAGCTTTGAGATGCAAGAAAATTATGGAGATAAAGATAGAACGAAGAGCCAATATTGCGTTACGTTCGCTACAACAAAATGAGCAAAGGCAGATTGCAAAAGCATTAGAAAAAATAGAATCAGCTCAATTCGAAGATCTGTATAAAGATTACAACTTTAAAAAGTTAGAGAATATCTTAGACAAAGATCTTTATACATACCGTGGAAATCCTCAATTACGTTTAATATTGTCGATTGAAAATAATGTTTGTATCGTGGAAGATATTATTGCCCCCGATAAATTAGACAGACTTGTTTCTAATTTGAGCAATAAATGAAGAATCTTGTTTCTCATTCACTTAATGCCACAGATTGTCGGAGAGAATGGCAAGAATTTGATGCACTTTTAAAATCAAAATCAATACTAGACGAAAGAAAAGATATCCTACCCTTTTTCAAGCAGCGTCACAACCTTTCAATTCTAATCTGTACTTATTTTCCGCAAATAAAAAATCCCAACACGTTCGCTCATGAATACGAGATATATGGTGATTTTGTTGCCGATTTAGTTGTTGGTGATTCTGATACCCAAAACTATCTCCTCATTGAGTTTGAAAACGGCGCCCCCGATAGTATTTTTAAAAAGAAAAAAAGTAAAGCAACTCCAGAATGGGCATCTCGTTTTGAAGGTGCATATTCTCAAATAGTAGATTGGCTGTGGAAACTCGAAGATATGAGAAACACCGCAGACTTTGAAAATACTTTTGGTAGTCGTAGGGCTAAATTTCAGGGACTAATAGTAATTGGTAAAGATATGAATCTCGCACCACAGGAAAAAGATCGACTTCGATGGCGTATCGATCTCACCATGATTGACTCTAATGCAATTTCTTGCATATCTTTTGACGAACTGAAAGAAGATTTAGACCATTGGCTTACAACTTATTATGGTGTTTAATATTGATTCAACTTGTAGACATAGAAAATGATAAATCTAATAATGTAGATAAAGGCTGATTGACTGACAAAAACTCGTGCTACAAAAGAATTTGATATATTATTATTCAGTGATATAGAAATGAATAAAAATCACTATATTGATATTGAAATCCAAGAATCTCTGGACTTTCTCGAAGAACTTTGCGAACGAGAAATTATTCATTATCCAATTGACTTTGAAATATATCGATCAAGCGATCACGAGTTATCAGAAACTTTAAAATCTTGGTTTGGTAGCGATCGCTGGTCAGAAGATGGCGATTGCTTCTGGCAATTTGGTCAAGATGGTAGTGGTTCATTATTTTTATTGTGGTATTATCCTTCCCTTGAAATAGAACCTCCAGTAGTATTTTTAGGTTCTGAGGGTGAATCTTGTATTTTTGCTGCTAGTGTTAATGATTTTATTCAACAATTAGCTTCGGGAAAACTATTTTGTCCCTATGGCGATAATATCTGTTCTTGGCTCAATCCAGATGATGAAGAAAAAGAACAACTAGATTGGCATAAATTAAAAATTACTGTAGAAAACAAATTAGGAAAAAGTACAGTCTCTCCAGAAGAAATACGAGATAAGGCTTTGAAAACTCATCCTGATTTCTCTTCTTGGATTGAAACAAAAATCGATTATTGACTTTGGTTTTGCGATCGCAATACCTAACATCGATTTCTATTAAGCTAAACTAGAAGTGACTATGGTTATGAAAAGGAGTACTATGCAAAGTATTTCCAAAAGCAAATTAAAGAGTAAGTTACTAGGACTACTGCGTTAAGTGGAATCTAAAGAAGAAGAATTAATCGTAACCGATCGCGGTAAGCCTGTAGTGAAGATCTCTAGGTATTGTGATGCTCCCACTACCAAAGAATTATTCGGACAGATGCGCGGGCAAGTTAAATATACAGAGGATATAACCACTCCCACAACCGAAGAATGGGAAGAGGTATGAAGATTGTTTGAAAACGTAAGGCGATCGCTTGATCGAGTAGAAAAAAACAATCGCCATAAGTTACCAAAGCAAAATCAGTCAATAAATTTTGTTCTTTTTCGTGAAAAATAGAATAAGTGCAGTAACTTAACGTCGAATATGCCTGTAAATAGTCAATCTTCCAAGTTTGAATTTGTCCTAGCTTCCGCCTCTCCAGCAAGGTTGAAACTGCTGCGGATGGTGGGTATTGAACCAACGGTGTGCAAAAGTGACTTTGATGAGGATTCGATTCAGCTAGAAGATGCAGAAGAATTGGTAACTACCTTAGCTAAATGCAAAGGGGAGACTGTCGCACCAAAGTTTAACAATGCTTTGGTTTTAGGGTGTGATTCGGTGCTGACGGTAAACGATCGCATCTATGGAAAACCAGAATCGCCGCAAATTGCGATCGCTCGCTGGCGAGGAATGCGAGGCAAAATGGGCAAGATTTATACTGGTCATGCTTTAATCGATTTAGCTCAACAACGACAGATTATTAGATGTGGAATAACTGAGGTTTATTTTGCCAATATCAGCGATCGCACTATTGAAGCTTATGTCGCTACGGGTGAGCCTCTCAAGTGTGCGGGAAGCTTTGCTTTAGAAGGAAAAGGCGGTATGTTTGTCGAGAAAATTAAGGGGTGTCATAGCAACGTAATTGGTTTGAGTCTTCCTTTGCTTTATCAGATGGTAGAAAAGCTGGGCTATAGCGTTACAGATCTTTGGAATTGATTATTTACTGGCAAGGCTTGAAAGCGCAAAATCTGAAATTGAGCTTAAATTGATTGACAATTCAGCGATCGAGAAGTAAAACTTTGGCATATTGGGCAAGTCAAAGTGAAAAAATGGTTGAGTAAAAAGTTCATCTCAATGTTTGGACTATTTAACTTACATGTCGTTTAAAAATATTCTTCGATATCTCTTAAACTTGCTCGACTATATTACTCTGAAGATTCAAGATCTAAAACCATGTCAGCTAAAGAAGATTTTAAACGAGCGATTGGAACGGGCAATATTGATGAGGCTTTTCTCATTGCCATGAGCAATGCTCCCGAATTGAGCATCACGACTAAAATTATTACTTCTGATGGTGGAGAGTATCGGGTAGACGATCGAGAATTCGATGCGGATAATTATTTACGCACCAATATCAGCTTGATCGAAGGAAAGGTAGAAAATGAGATTGGTGAAAAGCTGACAGGCGATCGCTATTCAGAGATCAAGCAGTTTCACATGCGCCAGGTAGCAGAGGGACATCAAACTATTCAACACAATTTGGTTAGTTTGCAAAAGATGTTTCAGCTAATGTCTAGCTTTCAACAGCAACAATCTTCCGAGCGTTCTAGCTGGGTTGATATTGCTGCTGATGTTACTCGCGAATCTCTGTCTAGCAAACCAGAACCTACTCAGCTATACAGCAAAAATCAGAACGCTCTTGAGGCAGCTAGAACCCCCAAATCTTCTCAGACAAAGTTAGCTGTTGAAACAGAAAATCCAGAACCTCAGCTACCTTCTTTCGAGGAAGATGAGGGAGTAGTAGACGATCTACTATCTTTAGCCGATATTGATGATGATTCTACTGAGAATGAATCTGATGAAAAAAAAGGCGATTGGGGTGAATGGTTGGAAGATGAACCAGAAACCAAGCCAGAAGTATTCGACCTAAAGTCTTTAAATATTAAAGATAATCCTAGTTGGAAAAGTTGGGATTCTTCTCAGCCTCCTTCTGAATAACTGACGTTACGCGCTAACTGATTTGCCAAGGCTATTTTGAGGGAAAGTAGTCAATATTTCAGCAGAAATTAAAGTCTTTCCTGTTTTATTTTATGAATTACGATCTACTAGAAAATATTAC
>JBCDCO010000268.1:0-7263 GCA_039181635.1 Cyanobacteria bacterium P01_G01_bin.19
CTTTTTCTTACCAAAATGTTCAGCCTTGCTTTGCTTCCAAAAAGGCTAAAAAGCAATACTATGATGCTATTTGGTTTAGTCGGATTCGTGAAATTAAATGCTCTAAGGTTTAACTTTACTGAAATGTGTCAGGCAATCAGGGTAAAAAGTCCGAAGAGAAAGTTTATTTGGCTGCTTCTTTAACGTAATGCAATTAATGAACATTCTCTCATTCACATTTTGTGTGCAGTGTATCAGTCTTTTTCACTGCTTGTAATTAACGTACCGAACCGCCTTATACCAATTCTCCAAATTATCGCTACAAATAGATAGCTTATTTCTCCTAATCCCCAATCCCTAATCCCTAATCCCCAGCCTTGAAGTTATCTGTAGTCGTATTAAAGAGAAATGGTATTAGTTGTATTTTATTAACCATGAACATCTACCCTTGGAGAGTTACCTGTTTAAGACTACAAGCTATCCCCTTTTTTCCTAGCTTCGCACCAAAACGATGTTATTTCTCAGCACGTAGGAAATGGATTCAGTTGGCAGCACAACGACAGGAATTTTACCTGTAAGCTACATTAGTTATTCAGATGTCTAGGTTCTGAACGGATGGTCTTCAATGTTATTAATTGATTAGCACCCAACAAGTCGCACTATTACTCATTACTTCTAACCCTAGTTCCCGTTTGAATTTGCTCGTTGGGATGCAAAATTACCTTTTCTCCTATTTCCAGTCCTCGTTCGATAACTGCCTCAAAATTACTGCGCTGGCTGACTTCGAGCTGGCGTTTTTGGGCGCGACCATTTTCGACCGCGAAAATACACCAAGTATTGCCAACAACACGGCTATTATCGCAGCGAAATAAGGCACTTAGAGGAATAACTAAAACGTCTTCTCCCGACCAAATTGTAGTTTTGGTTTCTACTCGATAGCGATCGCCTAAAGGTACTTGAGGATCGACAAAATCGGCGACTACGTTGACTCGCTGTTCTTCTACTCCCAAAGCAGAAACTTTGGTAAACGCTGAAGGTTCAATGTATTTGACCTTTGCCTCTAGAGGCGATTCTCCACCCCAATGTTCGATTAGCATAGTTGCGCCAGCTTTTACTTTAACCGCATCAGAAGATAGCAGATCGACTACGATTTCTAGGTCTTGAGGATTACCTAATTCTAATAGTTGCGTTCCCGCCTCCACATACCTGGCACTTTTTTGGTTGACTCGAAATACATAACCATTAATCGGCGCAATAATATTGGTTTGTTTGGCATCGTCCCTTAGCTCGATCAGTTCCGCCTCGACGCTGGCGATCCGAGCATCGTAAACATCTAATAAGTAATCGGGGTCTTGTTGTTCGGCACGGAGAATTGCTAGGGCTTCTTGTGCGGCATTAACTTCTGCTACCGTACTATCGGCGATTCTTTGTTGAGCTTCTAAAGCTTTAGTTTTGGCGATCGCTTCTAATTCTGCCTGTTCTTTTGCCTGACGGGAAATCACCCCATCAGTGTGCAATTGTCGATTGCGATCGCGATCGCGTTCTGCCTGTGCCAAATCTGCTCTGGCTCTTGCTATTCTTGCTTCTGCCTCTTGTTTTTTGGCTAAAACCGAGCTAATTCTCGCTTCTGCTTGGGCGATCGCTGCTCGTTTGGGACGTTGGGTTTCTACTCCTACTTTTTCCGCCTGCCATTGACGCAATCTTGCCTTTGCCTCGCTAATCTCAGCCTCTAAAGATAAAGGGTCTATTTGCGCTATTAGTTCCCCTTTAGTAACGCGATCACCTTCATCTAACTCGATTCTCTTTAACCTACCTGCCACAGGAGCAGATACTACATACCGTTTACGAATACGGGTTTCTCCTTCTTCATCCACAGTAACCCGCACGTCATCTTGTTTGACCTCTGCCACATCTACTGCAATTGGTGTGGGACGGAATGCCAAAACTAACAACACAAACATCCCCAATCCCGCCAAAACATAAGGCGATCGCTGTAACCATTTTTTATATAGCTTGCCTGATTTGAACAACGATCTGGATTTGTCTGCTTTGTCTTGAGTTAGTGGCGTTGGTGGGGACGATTTATCAATCATTGCCGATCTAAAACTATGTAGATCGAGCCAGTAATTTAGCTCGTATCGTATATTTTAACTTTGGAATTAGAACCGAAATTTACCCAGATAAAAATCCTGTCAGTAATAAAATTGCCAGAACCAGGACAATTGTAATCCCGTAAAATGTTTCGGGAGTGACATGGCTGACTATTTCTTTTCTTTGGCGATCGCTCATTACGTACCTCATCTTATCAATGGACAATTGATAATTGACAATGGACAATTGTCAATTTGTGGATTTTATGAGATCTATTTTCAGACTAGAAAATAACTGTGAGGAAAATGCGATCGTTTTGCTCTCAATCAACGCGATCGCTGCATAACAAACGCAGTAAAATAAAATTGTAGACTCGACTCAGCATTTTAGGATCACTATGAGGTCAATCAATGAAAGATCGAGTACCTCAAAATTTAGTCTCCATAATTCAGGCTGCGGGAATTGTTGCAGAATTATATCTTGAGGCATCTTTAGCCAAAGATAATACTCTTACAGGTTGGTCGTTAGACGATCGCGATCCTCAGATAATCGAGCGATTGATGCCTTTTTTTGGTTGGATATATCAACATTATTTTCGGGTACAAACCGACGGTTGGGAACATATTCCTCCGAGTGGAAAAGTACTGTTGATTGGTTCTCACAACGGAGGATTAGCTGCCCCCGATACAGTGATGATGACCTATGATTGGTTGCGTAAATTTGGGACAGAGCGATTAGCATATGCCCTAATGGAACCCAAAATCTGGCAATTTTTTCCTGGATTGGGTCGTTTATCGGCACAGGTGGGAGCAATCCAACCCCATCCCAATTTGATTCGGGCTGCACTACGCAAGGATGCTGCGGTGTTAATTTATCCTGGGGGTGTAAAAGACGTATTTCGTCCTCATTCTTTACGCGATCGGATTTATTTTCACGGTCATAAAGGATTTATCAAACTAGCTTTACAGGAAGAAGCTCTCATAGTGCCATTTATCTCTCACGGAGCGCATTCTACACTGATTGTTTTAGCAGATATTCACTCGCAGATGCAGCAATTACATCAGTTGGGTATGCCTTGGTTAACGGGAATCGATCCTGGGGTATTTCCCATTTATCTGGGTTTGCCTTGGGTTGTTGGTATTGGTCCGTTACCGAATATTCCTTTACCGATTAAGCTACACACTAGAGTTTGTCCCCCGATCGCTTTTGAACGATACGGAGAAGCAGCAGCACGCGATCGCAACTATGTAGAGCAATGTTATCGTCTCGTACAATCACAGATGCAAACTGAATTAGATCGATTATTTGCCGAGCATCAAAATTCTAGCTGTAATTGAGTTCGGAGTTGAAATTGTTCGGTCGATTATTTAAAAGCCTGTCGGACGGTTTTTTGTACTCGAAGATCGTTCATCATAAAAGTGTGCAAAACAGGTAGCTGCACTAAACGATCGCGATCGCTCAATCGGGTTTCACTCAGGGCAACGATACCGTCATTAAGCTCATCCCCAAAAGGACTGAAGATACCTCTATGTCCTCCCGTACCCGCCACGGTAGTATAGGGAGATTTTATTGGGGGTAGTGAGGCGAAAAAATTAGGATCGGTTAAGTTGTATCCGCACTGTCCCGTCCACCAGCGAAAAGGCGGTAATAGCTGCCAAGCGCGAGGAGCAAGGCGAGGCAATTGGTTGGGCGTGCCGAGCATCACAATATGTTGAGGTAATTTTATTGCACCCAACCCTAAAGCTACTCTAGTCAACAAGCCACCCAGAGAATGTGCCACAATGCCATAATCACCTCCCTTGGCTAGTGCTTGAAGGCGAAAGCGCAAACGTTCGACAATGCGATCAAAACTCTCCGTTAAGGCAAAATAGCTAAATTGTTCTGTTGTTAGTCCTGTTTGTTGCAAAGATTGTTCCAAGCCTAATAAAGACAGGGGTGTTCGGCTTAAACCATGAATTAACAGTATTTTCATCTAGAACTTTAAATAATAATTTTTATGGTGCGATCGCTAAAAGCAACTATGATAAGGATTTAAAATACATTTAATTACTATAGTAATTTATCCCTCAGCAAAACTTGAGAAATACCTTTGATACCTGATGATTATGAATATTGCATCGAAGTACTTCGTTCGGGCAATGTAAATGATTTAGAAGAATTGGCAAGTCTAGAAAATGATTTTCCACAGGGTAAAGATTCATTTATTAAGCAGGTTAAAATTTAATTGTAGTGATGCAATAAAATTTCTTCAGGATATTACATGAGAAAGTAAAAATAACACCAAATATTGGTTTTGCAGATTAGAATTTATGTCCAAAGTTTATTAATTACAAATTGTAGGTTATTAGGTTGAAGGATAGAGCTCGATATAGGAGATACTGATCAAAATAATATAGGTAATAGAAATTTAATCTATATTTCGCATATCATATACAGCAAAATGACGGTATTTGCGAAGTTCATTCTGATTAATTTAAGAATTTTGCAACTTCCGTAGATAGGTCTTTATGTGGTTGGCAGAGATTCATTGCTGTTTTTTTTACTAACGGTAAAGTTTTTGTCTGACATAATTCAAATATTCCCATATCGTAATTTTTCCTAACGCTAAAAAGAACAATACAGTATTTATCAAACAAAATTTTTATTGATAGACTTAGAAAGATCGCCTGAATTAATTATTAACAAGATTTATCATCTAAAAAGTATTACTATCGATATGTAGAAGAGTAAACTACCATGACTACGAATTCTCAAAAACAGCAAATTTCCATTACTGTTGATACTAAGTTGCTTCAAGAAATAGATAAACTGACTAAAAATCGTTCTGCTGCCGTGGAGGAAGGATTAAAGCTATGGCGCAAGCATCAAGTAGAGTCACAACTACTGGAATTTTATCAAAATTGTTCTGAGTCTGATGAATCATTCGAGCAAGAGTGGACAGATGATACTCAAGAGCAAGCAATTTCTGCTTGGTCAGAATCAGAGAAATAAAAAGTAAAAATTTTAATCTGGCGATCGCCTCTTCATGCCAATGTTAAGTTCGTCAGCAGTGTCAAATACTGTTCAAACCACATGGTCTGACAGATGGAAAAAGACAGGGGAGAACCAATGTTATTGGGGCTTGGTCAACCATCAATAAACTTTTTGCCACCAACACTTATGACCATACTGTCAACAACAAAGTGTTTAGGTCATGGCTTAAATCTCACCTTCTCCAACATCTTAAACCAGTGATGGTAGCTATCATGGACAATGCTCCTTGGCATAAAGGCAACGATCTTCAAGACCTTATTGAAAGTAGGGCGTGCTCGACTCATAAAACTTCCACCCTATTCGTCAGATCTCAACCCCATCGAACATGCATGGGCTAATCTCAAACATTACGTCAAATCTGCGAAAAAAGACTTTGAGTATTTCGCGGATAATCTAACTGCACAACTGCTTAAAATAGATCATTCTAAAATCAGTTAGCTATAGCATTACGGACTAAGGTTATGACACTTTTTGAAATTGCTACTGCGACGCAAAGCGAGTTCTTTAAGGTTACTTGCTACTCACGAACTAATAACTCTCGTAATGTCAAAATCAAACTTTGTACGGCTATACTATTCTCTCCAATCAATCAATTTGAGTTCTTCAATTCTAGAAAAATGTTTGGTATTGCTAGTTACTAAAGTCAAATTCTCGTATTTTGCAGTAGCAGCAATTAGCACGTCGGGAACTCCAATCGGCTTACCCGTAACTTTTAGATCGTTAGCAATTTTACCTGCAACGAGGGCAATATCAGAGCTAAAAGGTAAATCATTGGTAAGTTGATAAAACTCTGTTAGTGGACTACTCAGCTTAGGGATAAGGTTTGGTTTTTTGTACAATCCATAGGCGATCTCATATTTGGAAATTGCCGAAAT
Source organism: Cyanobacteria bacterium P01_G01_bin.19 (assembly GCA_039181635.1). Taxonomy (GTDB): domain Bacteria; phylum Cyanobacteriota; class Cyanobacteriia; order Cyanobacteriales; family Xenococcaceae; genus Waterburya. Next base: position 5,979 of record JBCDCO010000268.1, read on the forward strand.
GTAGATGTTGTTAGGATTAGTTTTGAGGATGGCAGATGTTACTCGATCGTTTCTTCGTAAATAATCTGAGATTGTTGTCGTATCAAGCAAAAAATTGCTCACAGCGAAAAATCTCCCCAATCCTGTTCGTTTCTCCCTAGCTCAAAATAATCGTCGCCTTCTGTCAATTCGGGTTGGGAACACCACTCTACAACTTCTTTACTCCACTCACTAACTGGTTCTTGTTTGTCTAGCCAGTCTCTAATTGCTTCGACAATTACTGCGTTACGACTTTGTTTTGATTCTTTATCGCGTCTGTCAAGATAATCATTTAATCTTTGAGCCAGAGGTTCTGGAATATGGATTGATGTGTTCATCTTAACTATTATTTTCTGGTATATTATAACTATACCAGATTTGAAAGATAGATTTAGTAATGATGAAGACTAATAAAAAATAACTATTTTTCTTTTTGGTCTGACAAATAAAGTATGTGATCGCTTTAGGGAATAGTTTTTGAAAGTTATGGTGATCGCTCTTTGAATTATGGGAATAAATTTTTGTACTAAGTAGAGTCTTGATATATTTCTAAAAAGGACATTGCTAGATTAATGAGTTATTTTGGTTCTAGCATTGCATTCATTTTAATATTTAGATGCTTAACTTAGACTACTCAAATCTCATAAAAAGTATCAAACCATATAAAACAACTGGACGTACAGAATCAGCAGCTTTTTTGCATTGGTTTTTAGTTAATCTTTATCGATTAGAACAAATGGAAGTTGATAATATTATTTGTGATGGTCAAGGAGATAAAGGTATTGATGGGATTTATATAAATGATAATGAAGGGTGTATAGATATATTTCAATCAAAAATTGTTCAGAGAGATACCAAAACTTTAGGTGATACTCAGCTAAAAGAGTTTATAGGAAGCCTAAGTCAGCTTGAAACTGAAGATGGAATTAACTCATTAATAAATAATACTGGAAATACTCAGCTTAAAAATATACTTATAGACAATAAAGAAAAGTTATATTCCTCTGATTATTTTATTCGCGGAATTTTTGTTACTAATGCCTCCAAAGACAGCAATGCTAATAATCTGCTTCAAACTATTCCTGGCTCTATGAAGCTGGAAGTATGGTATAAACCATAAATGTTTAATGCTAATACAAAACTTTACATTTTAAGTTAGATCGACTCTATCTAGGCCAAATTCACCAAGAAAAACTCATCCTTCTAAACCAATGTATATAGCTGACTTTTTCATTCATAAATGATTGAAGATAGCGCAGTTTATCTA
>JBCDCO010000269.1:0-7244 GCA_039181635.1 Cyanobacteria bacterium P01_G01_bin.19
CCGCGACTACCTTTTTTCTCGACCGTCATATTTGATTTTGTGATTTTTTCAAAAAGCTAATGGAAGAATTGTACCAGGAAGAAAATTCCTTAGCGGGGTTTTCTGTACGATTGCTACTCAATGTGTAACTCCTCTCAATCAACCCTAGTAAAATAGAGTTAAAGCCTGAAACGAGAGCGCAACTTTTATGTCCACGTCTATTAATATTGATGCTGAACGTAATTATCTGGGCTTAGATGCCAAAGCCAGAAACTACATTAGCCATCAAGCAAATTTATTTGAATCTATGCTGCCAGAATTATTAAAAACATATTCTGGTCAGTGGGTGTTGTTTGAAGATAGACGAGTAATTGATGCAGATTGGAATTACCAAGATTTATTAGAGAGAGTTAAAAAAACTGTAGGAGATAAAATTGTTTTGATTAAAAAAGTCGAATCAACCATCTCTGGCTCTTAAGCAGGTGGCTACACATAGTTATACATTTGTTTCAACGGCAATACCTCCTATTCCCCTAATTTCCATCACTCTTCAAACACCAAGATCTAGTTCTAAATCAATTCAATGCCAGTCCATACTCGATACTGGTTCTGATTGTACTCTCGTCCCTATTCCCTACGTAACCAAGATCGAGGGAAACGCAAAAAAAGGTACGACCAGAATCCCTTTCAGTGGTCAAATGACTCTAGGTATTCCCTATGAAATTGGGTTGATATTTGACGGTTATGAATACACTTCATTTTCCGTTTTTGCTTGCTCGGTAGAAGAAATGGGCGAATTGATAATTATCGGTCGAGATTTAATGAATCGTCATCGCATTGAGTTTAACGGTCAAAATTTAACCTTTACAGTCTTCTAGAAACGTATTTTTGGATAATTCCTATTCATCTTGGCGTTCGGAGTTAGATTTACGAGATTTTCTCTTAAGAATGTTCTTCACCTCGGCAAATAGCGTCTTCATTCCTTTCTGATATTCTGGATTTCGACGTTCTTCATCTGAAGCTTTCCAGTCAGGATGACGAGCTAAAAATTCCTGATAATAGTTATTCTGAGTCTCTGATAAGCTTTTATTATCTTGTTTTGAGGAATTTTCTGCGGATTTCTGCCCATAAGTTTTAGTTATAATTTCAGATTTTAATTTGTCTTCTGAGTTCAATTCTTGTTCTTGATTTTGTTGATTATTAAATTCTCTCTTTTGAGAACTTGCTATTTCACTTTGCTCTACAGGAACAGAAAAATCAGAATCTTCAGAGCGATGCTCAAAACCCTTCATATAAGGGGGGGTCTGATCTTTTTGTCCAGATTGCTTGTCTGACATGGGTTTTGAGCTTTTTTCTTCTGGCTCGATTTTGCGTATTACATTAGGGGGTGCGATCTTTTTGGTGGATTGCTTATCAGATGTATTTTTTAGATGTATAGATTGCTGTAGTATGTTTTTTTCTGATTGAGGATGTGTAGTTGGTTCTGTTTCTGATGAGATGAGTTCTTCTGTATCATTCAATTTTGATTCGACATTATTTTTTTCTACACCCGACTCCTTAACACCTAAACCCGTGGAAGTTTGGTCGTATTTGGGATGCCAGAGTGGTTTGTAGTTGGGTTTTTTAAGCGTTCCTTCGCTAAATGCTTTGTCGAATAGCTGTTTGCTGGTTTCACAAAGTAGTTTGATGCGCTCTCCTACTTTTTTGGGTAGAAAGATTGATTGTTGAGCTAAATAAGCTAGGGTGTCCTGAAGGCGTTTTAAGCACTCTTGAGTGCGTTCTTGGTTGGTTTTATTTTTTGATTTTCGTTGCTCTTTCTCGTCCATTTTGGGGTAACAAGTATGACGAGTCGGTGTTGTTCCTAATGCCCACCAAAATGGTTCGATGCTTTTTGCCCAATGATGGCATCGCTGTTGGATTTCATGTTGGTGACGGCAATATTCTTTGTATCCTGGTAGGTTGGTTACTGTTTCTACCATGTACTGAAGCAGTTGTTCCCCTTCTAGTGCGAGAAATACTCTGCCGTATTTACCGATTTCGCGAATTAGTTCGTTTGTTTGTCCTTCATCGGTGAATCCTTCTTCAATTAGGGCTTCTGTGTCTTCTTGCCATTGTCTTACTTTGCTTTTGCTGCTGTTGCTGGTTTTGGCAAAACGATAGTGCCGTTTAATGTACCAGTCTCTGGCTAGGGGTAAAACTTCTTTGAGTTTTTCTATGTCCTGACCTTTTGCTGCCCAGTCCATTTGAGCGAAGAAGTCTCCTAAGTCTTGGGAGTAAGGATTGAGACTGCTATCGAGTAGGGTTGACCCTGTTTTGGGTTGTAGCGGTAAGCGATGTCCTTTGAAATGGCTGAAGTCGTTGCCGTATTTATTTTTTTTGTAGGTTTTGGTGTTGGGAAATAGTTCTAGTTGACCGTCTTTGACTTTAAATCCCGCGCTCTCTACTGCCATGCGTAAGGCACAAGCGAGGTTGAAGGTGTGTACTTCTTCAGGGAGAGGAAAGTAAATGTGTACTCCTCCACTAAAACTAGAGAAGATGATGACAAAACGACACAAACCGATTAGCTCGAAAGCACGGCACAAATCCCGAAATGCTTGGGGATTGTTTATAAAATGTAACAAACTAGCTTTGTCTACATCTACCATGCCGTAGCGAGTTACTTTACCGAAGCGTACACCCAAGATTTGTTCTACATCCTGGAACTTACGCCACAATACGCGGGGCTGTAGTTTGTGGTCGGTGATGGTTTGCCAGTTTTTTGTTCCTGCTGGAGCAATGATAAAGTCCCAGAGATAGGAGAAGTATTCAAAGAAGACTTTAGCGTTTGGATTGGCGGGGTACAGACGGTCATTAGACATTTTTCTGTACCTCCCAGGCTTTTGCAGCGAGAGAAAGAAATCTATCTTTTGACTGTTTATCGGTAGTGATTACAAAACGGGAACGATCAAGATTAGTCACAACTTTTGCGAGTAAAGTTTTGCAAAAGATGAAGCGATTTTCCGTATTTCGTGATGGCTGTGCTAACCTGTTCTATAATATGAACAAGCACACTAAGCTGTTCCGCAAAAAGGTCTATGTCCTTTAACAGACATAGTTCCCCATCCGCGAATACGGCGTGTTTTAAATCAACTAAACCAAAAAGCCTCCCCAGGTCCTCGGTATAGTTAATCCAACACAAAGGTTAGATAAATATAATGACTAATTGTTGGAGTATCGCTCGTCTTATACACCATCACATCTTTTTGTCGCCAAACATTCCAGGTGTGATGTGCTGTATAGACACAGGAACTCAATAAGTAGTTTACATTTGTCCCATCCTATTCACTTCATCGTATATTGGGCAATTATCTAACATAAGCGAGCGAGTTGCTCGCTTTTTTACTATTTTGTAAAGGAACTTATTTATTTTCCAACCCGAAATATCGAAGTTATTTTCTTTGATTTAGAAATTTGGGCTTAAATTTTCGCCAACTTTACTTAATGTATTCAATTGAGATTAGTCTCAATTGATTGCTGATTGGTAGTTGTAGTTACTGGGGGATAAACTGGTTTTACGGAGTAGGCTTTTTCTTCAACGGGTGTCAGCATGGAAAGGTTAGCGATCGCACCTCGGACTTGATCGGGTCGGACTTCTAAATATTTGTAAAGTTCGTCGAGGGTTCTGTGACCCGAAATTTCTTGGATGATGCGAAGTGGTACACCTGCATTACTCATCTGGGTCAGGGCAGTACGACGGAAACTGTGGGTACTGACTCCTTCGATATCGACCCGCTTACAGGCTGATCTCAGTATCCAGTCGGCAGAATCGGTTTTTAGATGACCTTTGCCGTGTCTGCCAGGGAAAAGATAGCCCCTGGTGTCCTTTGGGCGGTATTGCTTGAGCCTAATTTTGAGATCCTCCACGATGGGAATCGTGCGGGTGGCGAGTTTTCCTTTGGTGCAGCCTTTTCTGATGATGAGGTCTGAGCGAACTCGTCTTTTGGAATCAAAGACATCTTGGATGTGGAGGGTGACGCACTCCGAGATACGGCAAGCGGTGTAGAGGCAGACGGCAAAGAGGGTTCTATCTCTGATGGGGTTGAGGGTAAAACCTTCATTGAAGAGTAATTGTATCTCTTGAGGGGTTAGTATTTTTGCTCTGCCATGACGGTCTACCTTCATCTACTACATCGCTATCGCCCAATAAAACTATCCTATAGGAGTTGGTGACAATCTCGAAGAGTCTTAGGTCGAGAGTAAGACAGCGATCACCTTTCAGACAATTATTAAATTCGCCAAATATGACAAGCGGGGGGGGGAGTCGAAAACGTCGCGCCGCCAGGCATTTGAAGTTTAAGCGGTGCGACCCACAGCCCCTATCGGGGCAAAGTCGCTTCGCGACGCTGGGGCGTTAGCCCCGTCCGACGGCAGGTGCAAGACAAACGCGTTTAGTTCGCCGCATGTACGCGCACCAAGACAATTAATACTTTCGTTATCCTTGTCTGATTATTCGGCAGCTTCGCCAATCAGATTCATTATCAATACTTCTTTTTTGAGCGTTCGGGGATGGGTAAGTTCTCGAAAGTACTTACCCAAAACCATCAAAACTTATTGATTACGTTCGATTAAAGTATCAACTTTGTTCTCAATCGCCATTAATCTTCTCAGCATCGTAGGGCGGTCTTCATCTATATTGCCAAGCATCCTGTTTTGACCTTGCTCGATGCTAACCAAACTCGCCATCAAGTCTTCAAGACGTGCCATGCGTTGCTCGTGTTGGGCTTTTTCCTCTTCTCTTCTAAGGCTGTCTGTAGCCTGTTGTTCTAATATTCCTTGAATGGTGCGAGAATTAGAATTAGCGATCGCCCTGGTTTCTTCTAATCCAACCGCTAATCTATCTAAAATATTTTCAATTTGATTCAGGCGATCGCCATTGTTTCCGTTACTCTGTGTCATTGGTATACTGTTAATAAGTTTTTACTTTGTTAGAACATCCCCTTTGATTGGTCGTCGGTGGGGATGTTCTCATTTTATTCTTCAAGCTTGGCTTTTAGATAGTCCAAGACATTTCATTTACTCATTTGAGTAAAAATTCAAACACTCATTAAAATGAAATATTTATTTCAAGGTAGCTGGTAATTTTGCTTGCTTTAACAAAGGATCTAGGGACTTAGCAATCTTGTCGGCTAAAATTTCTTGACCAATATTGTTTGGATGAATAATATCTTGTTGTCGATGTTTGGGGTTATCGATAATTCCTTTAAGCACTTGAGGAATTAAATAAGAATTAGTTTCCTCAGCTACACGTTGATATAAGTCTTTATATTCATCAGTAAACAACCCCAAGTTCATGCCTAAAATAACTGTAATTGCTTTTTTAGCTTGTATTTGAGCTATTATTTCTTTTAAATTTTGTTCGGTTTCTGCTTTGGAGACTTTCTTCAGAAAATCATTTCCCCCTAAAGCAATGATGACCATCCAAGGCTTTTCAGTTAAAACATCTTCTGATAACCTGGCTAGAGCATCAGCAGTTTTATCCCCACTAACTCCAAGATTTACAATGGGTAGATCGATTTTCCGACTGAGAAGATAGGGATAAGCTTGTTCTGGGTTTAATCCGTAACCAGCCGTAATACTATCTCCTAAAGCTAGTATCTTTTCTCCAGTTCCATTATTGATATTAGCAATCTTATCAAATCTACTTTGACAACTATTTAAGAGTAGGGTAAAGCTGAAAGTCAAAATTATTATTGATGCAACTTTACAGAAGTACAGCCAAGACCTACGTTGGTATTTTTCAGCAAAATTATTCATCCGCAGAAGAAAACTATTAAACACTAATTACCGTTGGAAATATGTTTTAGGTTGAGTTTGGAAATGATGTTTTACTTAATTACTCATTTGAGTTTTTACTCAAATACTCAGTAATCGCCTTTATCACTACCTCAGTTATCTTGGCTTCCTTTTGGGCTGCAAAAGTTTTAAGCTTACTATGTAACTCTCTAGGTATCTCTGCATTTAATCTCTTAGTATCTGGTTTAGTAGCCTCATCAATAGCTTTGTCTTTGTCGGGGCGATCGCGACGAGTTTTTTTGGCTTTAAGCACCATAGTTTAGAATCTCCATTACTTCTGTTTTGATGGCGTTAATTTCTTTAGCCGCACTACATGCTGGCTCGTTAAATACTGTCTGTCCTTCGGCTGCGGTGGTAGGGTAAGCGACTTTTTGAGTAGTAAACGTCTTCATTACTGGTAGCTCGTAATCTACCAATGCTTGTTTGATTTCATTGCCAAGCTTAGTATTTTTGATCGCTCTACTAATGATGAAATAGGCTAAAGGCGAACCGTCTGTAACCTCTTGTCTGGCAGTGATGATGTCCACCAAGTCCGCACAAGCCCAAATATCATAAGGTGATGGTTGAACGGGGATGAGTACTAAATTAGCTGCTTTAACGGCTGCTGCTGACATCTTGGCTATCTGTGGTGCGCCGTCGATAATTACAAAATCGTAACCATCGGATACAGCCTTAAGATCCTTGGGCAATGTTTCTCTATCCAGTCCGACGACGGGTAATAATTCTCCACCATTAGCCTCGTTCCAATCTCTCAAACTGCCTTGAGGGTCGGAATCAACTAGTAAGACCTTGTGACTATCGAGAGAGATCGCATGAGCCAGATTGCTCGATATGGTAGTCTTGCCACTTCCTCCCTTCTGATTCAAAACACTAATAATAATAGTCATCGTCAAATGAGTAATTGAGTAAATGATGCTTAGAAGCAATGAGTAATAGTTCATTTACTCAAAGGGTAGAGGTGAAAGCGAACCATGACCACCGTAGTACCACTAGATAGCCATGTTCATTTGATTTTTTGAGTAAATGAAATTATGAGTAATTAAAGATTGACATTGGGCAACTATCAAAACCAACACAGCGATCGCCCATAGAACTACAGGCTTGATGCTCTGCTTTTACCCAACCACTAAGCAAAGAGCATTCAAATTTGATTGTTAGCTGCCTCACTGGGAAAGTCCTCAAAATGTAGTTGAGAGCCGATTTTCTTTAATGTCTCCCCCTTCAGTTCTACTTCGGTGCAGTGGATAGCGGAGATCGGCAGCTTGTACTTCTCCACAAAATCGACTATCTCCGTTGATTCGGGTAGATTTATCTAGTCTCCAAAAACATTAGTCAGTCATAACGCAGTGGTAGACAAGCGTGAAGATCTATACTGCTGGTTAATAGATAAATACTGTACGCTTGGCTAATGACTGGCTTGGGGGTCTGGGTCA
>JBCDCO010000270.1:0-7151 GCA_039181635.1 Cyanobacteria bacterium P01_G01_bin.19
ACCGATTTTAAATGGTGGATTAGAAGAGTAGAAGGTATCTTAGAATACGTCGATATTATTCGCATCGATCACTTTAGGGGATTTCAAGCATATTGGGCAGTACCCCAAGGGGAAAAAACTGCCATGAAAGGAACTTGGCTAGATGCACCAGGAGACGAATTTTTCCAATTACTAGACAAAGATTTGGGCAAGCTACCCGTGGTAGCAGAAGACTTAGGAGTAATAACCCCTGAGGTAGAGGCACTGAGAGATAAATTTAATTTTCCTGGAATGAAGATTCTACAGTTTGCCTTTGATGACGATCGCGCTAATGGCTTTTTACCCTTCAACTACACAAATCGCAACTGCATTGTTTATACGGGTACTCACGATAACAACACTACAGTGGGTTGGTTTTATGAAAGATCGACCGAAGCCCAGGCTAGAGTAGTCGATTATTTGGGTTGCCTGTGTGATGATGGCATCCACTGGGCATTAATTCGTCTGGCGTTAAGCTCGGTTGGCAATACAGTAGTGCTACCTTTTCAAGATATTTTAGGCTTGGGTGCAGACGCTAAGATGAATACGCCCTCTCAACCTACAGGTAACTGGGAATGGCGTTGTCGTAAAGAAGCATTCAATGATGAATTGAGTACTCGCTTAAAATATCTAACTTATCTCTACGGTAGAACCCCCATCGATGAACAATCGGCTTTGTAACTCTTGTGTTTGATGTTTCGAGCGATCGCTTGGAAATCACTACATTTATCTTGTGAGCCATTAGCTCTAAGCTTTGAGCTATTAGCTCTTGAATTCTATTTAGTTTTCAGGTAAATCTCTTTCTGTCTTGAGCCATCTGCTTTGAGGCTTGACTAGAAATTTTAGATAAATTGGAATTTTACTCAAAATGTAAACAGGAATTGCTATTAAATTCTTCAGAGGCAAATCCGAACGCCCAAAGCGAGTCCAAGCAAGCAGTACACCTAGCAGTAAAAATCCTCCTGCAGTACTGACCAAAACTGCCGATATCAGGGTAACTCCACCATAAATTACTGCCGTCCAGGTGGCGATCGCACTAACCAGCCAACCCATAACTAACAAAGATAAGGGCGGGATCGAAATATCTAAAGCCAGTCCTAAAGCGGCGAAATTTCCTGTAGTAATCAAGGCTTTTAAAAGTCGAGGAACTTCAACCAAAATCATTTCTAAATGCCCGTGTTCCCAGCGCGATCTTTGACTTTCGGCGGCTTGGTCTTTCATCAATCGACCGACGACAAAAGCTTGCTCGCAAAATATGGGAGTAGAACCAGCCAAAGCCAAATCTACCGTCAGCTGCATATCATCCGTAGTTTTGCTTCCAGCTAGAGATATTGGTTCGATTAAAGACCAAGGAAAAGCCATTCCCGAACCAGTTAGCAAACAATGCCAACCAAGCCGATTTAATCCTAGTAACCGTACCAAATTTTTAACCTTGATTGAGAACATCGAAATATTGTCTTTGAGACTGGGATTTTCGGGCTGTTCCATCAGGTAAGTAGACTGTACGGGTCTGCCAGTGGCAATCGCTTTGCAGGTAATGTTTTTGATGGTTTCTGGCTCGATGATACAGTCCCCATCCAAAATAACCAATACTTCTGGAGGATCGGCTTTAATATGCTGTATTGCATAGTCTAAGGCATATCCTTTACCGCGATCGCTTTTGTTTTCTCTTTCTAAGACTGTCACTCCCTGAGATCTAGCTAATTCCGCAGTATTATCGTGGCAGTTATCGGCAATTATAATAATTTCATCTTGTTCTGTTACTTGCTTGCGCAATACTTCTAGAACTTCGGTAATTTGCTCTGCTTCATTATGGGCTGGAATTAGAACTTTGGTTTTTGGTCTCTCTACGGGATCGACTTCTGGACTCGATTGCTTGGAAGTAAATGCTGCCAAGCATTCCACAAAGAAGACAAAGCAAGGAACAATTAAAATTACACCTAGCAAGAGAAAAATGACATTTACAATATTGATCAAATTCATTTCAGTAAAAACGTATTTATGATTTGACAATCTATTCTGCTAAATGAGCGTCAGGATTGATAAAACAAGAGCGATCGTTAATCATTGTAAACTCCTGCTACCAGAAGACCTAGATTAAACAGATCTTTTAGTCATAACTTGACTCGGACTTTAAACTTACGTGAGTTCGAAGTTCGGAATTCGGAGTCCTAAAGGATACCGCTCCGCATATTAGGAGTTATGTTATTCATAACGAAAGAATCAGGAATTCAAACCTTTAAAAATTGAAGAGTTACACAATTTTTAAGTTTTTATCGTTCCGTCGAGCTCACGTTAAACTTAGAACAAATTTAGCGATCGATGATTTACCATGACAAATTAAAATATTTGAGTCAATTATTAGATTGTTAAACAAGGCGTTATCAATTGGTAATTAAAATCATGTACGTCTGAAATAAGCTATCTAAGCACGATCGTTCTCAGCAGAGCGATTATAGCTCCTAATAATTGACAGCATAAAGGTAAATGCTAGAGATTATTTGACAAATAATATGTATATTTCTTATTCGCTATCAATATCTGGAGCGCATTTAGTGCAAAGCTCAATCCTATGTCTATAAAAGATCGTGCTAGATTTATGAGCATATGGAAACAAATTTCCTGACAAATTTTACAGAACACTGCCGAGTAAATTTCTTTACGCTAAACAGTATCTCTTGCAATAAAGCATTACTATCTCTAATAGACCGTATGCTCTAGTTATATTTAAAGCTATTTCAATAATTTGCCAATTTGACCAAAATGCTAATCTCTATTTGTGTAATTACTTTTAAACGCCCAGAAGGTTTGACACGTCTTTTGGCAGGAATTAATCGATTGACTTTTGAGAAAATCGACCAACCTGAAATAGAAGTAGTGGTAGTCGATAATGATACTTGCGGCGTAGCAATTAGAGTTTGTGAGGCAATCATCCAGGATTTTCAATGGTCGTTGAAAACAGACGTTCAGCCCCAGAGAGGCATTACTTACGCTCGTAATAAATCAGTTAGTTTGGCTAGCAAAGAAGCAGATTTTATTGCCATTATTGATGATGATGAAGTCCCAGAACCCTCTTGGCTAGAAGAGTTGCTATTGGCACAGCAAAAATACGAAGCAGATGTGGTTACAGGACCTGTAATTCCCTACTTTCAGGGAACAGATATTCCTCAGTGGGTTACGAGAGGAAACTTTTTTGATACGCCCCGCTTTTCTACAGGAGAACAGCGTCACGTTGCCTTTACTAACAACGTAATTATCAAAGGAAAAATCGTACGCCAATACGATCGCCTATTTGACGATCGCTTTGCTATTACGGGAGGAGAAGATTCTCACTTCTTTCTTAGCTTAGACAAAGAAGGTTATAAAATTGTCTGGGCGGATGAGGCGATTGTCTATGATTGGATTCCCCCCTCTCGTACTAATCTTAAGTGGATTTTAGCTCGCGGCTATCGGACTTGGGGTACTCATAGTTTAGTAGAAAAAGAACTATATCCCTCTTTAGGCACTCAACTGTTCAGGATGCTTAAAGGATTTGGTTTAATTTTGATCGGTATTCTTCGTTTGATTCCCGCATCTTTAATGGGTAAAAGTGCGATCGCCAAAGCTTTATTATCTATCTATCGTGGTGCTGGTACATTTGCTGGTTTACTGGGTTTGGACTACCAAGAATATAAAGATGTTCATACAGATTTGGGGATTAGCAAGCAGTAATTTTGCCTCGAATCAAAGAAAAAAGAACTATCCGATCGCACCCAGTCGCTCTTTAAAGAAAAAATTAAACATCTCTAATAAAGAGCAACCAAACTTTATGATGTTTGCAGGTATTAATACTCAAATAAACTAGTCTAGTTTACCAGACATACTTTTTGAGCCAATATTGCATGTAGAGTTTATGTCCGATCCTGGTTTAGAAAAATTATTGCATCGCTTGTCAGACAATCTGCGTGAAGATCGACTGGTTCAAAATGTGGCGGATGATGTCAGAAATAAACTTGATGTTGATCGCGTAGTTTTGTACTATTTTTATCGCCAGTGGGAAGGAAGAGTAACTTTTGAATCTCTAAGTCACCAAAAGTATTCTATTTTGGGTTCAACAGGTCCAGACGAATGTTTTAATGGCGAATATGCAGAACTCTATCTCAACGGTAGAGTAAGAGCGATCGCCGATATCAACAACGCCTCTATCGCCGAATGTCATCAGGAGTTTTTACAACAGATCGAAGTTAAAGCCAATCTTGTCGTTCCTATTCTGACTTCAAAAGGCTTGTGGGGCTTATTGGTTGCTCATCACTGCCAAAGTCCTTTTGATTGGTCGGAGGCTCATGTCCTAGCCATGAAAGCAGGTGCTGCAAAGTTAGCTGAAGCTAAAGCTATTCAAAATGCTTGAGTAGTTCTAAATTTGGAATTAGAAGCAATAGTAAAGCAAAAAAGCGATCGCTTGAACCAAACACGGATCTATGTTTTTGTATTTTTTTTGTATTTTATCTAGCAATTCTTCTAGCGATCGCCTTATAGGTCAAATTATGATAGTTTTCTGCTTCGGTCATTTTAAATTGTAATAATTTCCTTGATGGTAAGATACAGATTCTTGATGGTTTGCTAGGTGATATTCCCAGGGAATTGATAATTTGTTGCGCTATTGCTTTGGCTAGTAAGGGAGGAACCGAATTGCCGATTTGCCTAAATCCATGCCATTTTGTGGCGTGAAACATAAACCAATCTGGATAAGAGTGAAGACGAGCGGCTTCCCTTACGGTAATACATCTGGGGGTAATGGGGTGAATCGGGCGAGGAGAAGTGTATGCACCGCGATTGCTAGCCGTACCAGCTCTTAGGGTATTACACAAACCATTTAAATCTAGACGATGAAAGTGACTGATGCGATCGCTTTTTCCAGGGTTGGTTGCCGCAAATCTGGCGATAGTTTGAGCCGTGTGTCTGGTACGTCGGCTACAGGTCAAAAGTCGAGAGTTATATTCTCTGGGATAAGCATAATCATCTTGAAGAATAATTAAACCCCGTAATTGGCTGGCATAAAGGCTTGCTTCGCCATAATCTGCCATGACCCAATCTTGATATTTTAATTCTGAATATTGATTGGCTTCTGGGATATCTCCGATTGCAGCTTGGACATTGGGCGTAAGGGGCAACTTTTGTCGTTCTGGCTTAGTTTTTTTTGCCAAATTAGACTTTTGAGCCTGTTTCTTTAGCGGCGGTTGAGTAAGAGTTTGAGGATAGTCGGGTAAGCTAAAATCCCGACGACAGCCAATTAAAAACAATCTACGGCGATTTTGAGGGACGCCATAATTGGCTGCATTGAGAACTTGATAATTTTCTCGAATCTGATATCCATGTATGTCAAAAGTTTCGATAACTGTTTGCAGGACTTTTTTTGACTTTCCCAAAGTCATCCCTTTGACGTTTTCCATGACAAAAAACTTGGGCTGCAAATCTAATACCAAACGGACAAAGTGAAACACCAACGAGTTGCGCTCATCTTCGATATTGCGCTTTCCCATCAGAGAAAAGCCCTGACAGGGAGGTCCGCCAAAAACTACATCAATATCGCGATCGCCAATTGCCGATTTTTCCCGTATATCTCTTCCTGTAAGGTTGGTAACGCTTTGACAGATAGTTGTCCAAAAAGGAAAGTTGTATTCATGAACGCTGGCGTGGATTGGATCGAACTCTACTGCAGCCAAGACATCAAATCCAGCTTGCTCGAAACCTAGAGTCATTCCTCCCGCACCAGCAAACAAATCTACAGCCGTTGGTCTGAGCTTACTACTAGCCATGAGTTACTTTGGTTAAGAAAATCTCGATCTAAAATTTTAATCCGAAACGCCTGGCGATCGCCAGATTTGTTTTTGTAATAATATGTAGTCAAAAAAGTAATCTAAATAAATATTATTTAATATATCTTCTTTATCTTTGCTTTATAAAAACGCCGATCTTGTTAAAGATTTAATCAAGGGATTGATTGATAAAAATTTTGCAAATCAAAAAAGTGTAATCTTGAATCTAGGGTATTATCCCAGAAAAAAGTTAGGGCATCAGTAATCATTGCCATACGGGGCTTTGAGATTCTTGTTGGCGGCTAAAAAAGTATCTTGAGGTTGTTTGTTTTTTGTCAACATCACAGATAATTCACCGCAGTAAATATTATTTAATGGGTTATTTTTTGTATTTTAAGTCTCGAAAATAAAAGCTTCAAAAATAAGTTTTTTATTGTATTTAATTCTAAAATAAATGGTGTCATGTATTCTTTGCCTCCTAAGCCGTTAAATAACCTAGTATTATTCAATAATAAAGATTCGAGGACTATAGTTTTTGTCGACTCTAATCTTCCCGATTGCGAACAGATCGTCCAGCAAGTAGTAAGCGAAGCAAGAGCAATTATCATTGGTTCGGAAGACGATGGGATAGTGGAGATCTCCAGGTTACTAGATTCGAGTAGCTGTTCGGAAGTACATATTTTTGCGTCTGGATTTCCTGGGTGTGTTTATTTAGGCAATAGTGAATTAAGCTTTGATACCTTAAAAACTTATCAACCAAGCTTAGAAAATTGGTTTCTTAATAACTCGGCAAAGAAACACGCTTCAGCATCTCTTTATTTGTATTGCCGTAACTTAGATATGGGAAAAACTGGAAACAAGTTTGTGGCTCAATTGAGTCAGATTACCCAAGCAGAAATTCATACTTTTTCTAGCAGTTTGAATAGCAATATTCTAATTGGTTAAATAGCTAAAAAAGAGCTGCAGCAGTTAGCTTTTTTTGGCTAAAAGTGGTGCTGCAGAAAGCAGCTTGATTGTATAAGGATGTTGAGCTTGAGTAAATATTTTTTCTGTAGCGTCAATTTCAACAATTTTGCCCGAGTTCATCACGGCAATGCGATCGCAAAAGAATCTTGCTACCCAAAGATCGTGAGTAATAAATAAATATGTCAAATCAAATTCTGCCTTTAATGCCAGCATCAACTCTAGTACTTGGGTTTGCACTGTAGCATCCAGCATACTTACAGGTTCATCGCAAATGACCAACTTGGGTTCGGTAATTAGAGCCCTGGCGATCGCTACTCTTTGCTGTTGCCCTCCCGACAGTTCTTTGGGATAACGCTGATAGTAGTCGTTAAC
>JBCDCO010000271.1:0-7114 GCA_039181635.1 Cyanobacteria bacterium P01_G01_bin.19
AAGATGATAAATTCTTTATCATTACTACAGCCTGTTGGCGAAGCGAATTAAGGGTGCGCCAGTAATAAAGAACGATCGCCGATTAATTATCGACCCCGCGCACTCTTAACGACAGGCACAACGTTGGGGTGTGGGGTGTCTCGTTGTCTAACACCCCACAAAAAATACAGCCCGATAGGGCTTCCTCATAGCGATCGAAGATATAGAGAAATAGAAGACTGAAAAGAATTTAACCTTTACCAGTCCTCAAACCATTAGCTAGAAGCCAGAAGTACTCACAGCATTAAAATAGCCCTGCTGCCAGATTGCCTCAATGTACTGCCAGTCCTCTACTGACCTCTCTTGGGCAGGAATACGGGCTATACGAGCCATCTCTATCGCCTGAAGCTCTGTGATGCCTAGATTCTGTTGATACTGCTTCTCGCTCCATATAGGACGGGATACCTCCACACCAGACAATACCTTAGCTACAGCAGCTTCTCTCTGAAACTCCTGCATCAGCTTGACATTCTCTTCCGTCCAAGAATCATCGCTAACAGACGATTCATACCATGCTAGAATCTCACCACGAAACTTCTTATTAGCTTCAAGGTACTGCCGTTCGTAGGAAGTAAACAATCGCGAATTGTCTGTTACCGCATCCCAGATAAATTTTTCAATCCTGCATCCATCCGCATACAGATCCAATCGTTCGATGGCTGATAGCACCTTATAACGATACTCAAGCTGGGCATTATGCCAACCTTTAACCAGTTCGTCTCCCGATTCATCCTCACAAATCAGGTCAATGAGAAACTCTGGTACTCCGTAATTTGCTAGATACTCAGTAACCTCTTGACGGTTAATCTTCGTCATTATTTATAACCCAAATTCAGTCTTCAGGGCTGTTATGGGCTATTTCTGAGGACTGGCTTCATTATATAGTTGCGTTGAGTACAGCCAACAACTTAAAACACTGTCGTCTATCCCCCAGAGTCTCGATACATCGCTACATCATAGTCATTGTAGATTATTTAACTCAGTAAGATTAAATCTTCTAATCTTTAAACCCTTGTTATCAAAGCGATCCAGTGTATTAATAAGGTGTAGTTTCTTCCAGGACAGTCCTGGACGCATCCATGAAGGACGAGAAACCAGCCTCAAACAACCAAATAGTTACTACCACCAGTAATGCTGTACAAGTCGATCCAGTAACTGAAACTACCCCCTTGAGAGAACCGACTATTGCTCTTAATGCTTCGGCATTAGTGGGAGTAATTGAAACTGTGGTTCAAAGACTAATCCCCAACAAAAAAAGCCCTCTAGCTTATCTGCGCGACCTAGAAGAAGCCCATCAGAATGGCTGGCTGCTTTCCACATCAGAATTAGCAAAGTTACTAGGATTATCCCCCAAAACCATCGCAGGCTACGGACAAGAATTTAGCGATGCAGGGTTTGTCTTCAGGAGGGCAGGAACGAGAAAAGGGGGCGAAATAGCTTGGGCTATTGAGAAAGAGGATAGTTGGGCAGAGAACCTTCCTTCATCGACTAAAGGAGTCAAAGAAGCTTTTAGTGAAGCTTTTGACCCCTAAGTAATTCATTAAGAAACAGCAGCAGTAGAATACTGCTCGTACAAACGTCTCTGTGACTCTTCTAAAGACACATCCTCGAAATGCGTGGCAACCGACCATTCATAGCCAAAGGGATCTACCAATTTAGCCATGCGGTCGCCCCAGAACATATCTAGAGGTGCTTGTTTGACTGTCGCCCCAGCCGAGGTAGCTTGGGAGGTAAAATGATCCACATCTTCTACATAAAGGAAGATACTTACGGGCGAACCGCCATAGTGTTCGGGAGCGTGAAATCCCATACTGGAGTTAGCATTACTAAGCATAATAATCGAATCGCCAATACGAATCTCTGCGTGACCGATGCTGCCATCAGGCATCTTTAAACGCATATTTTCCGCTGCTCCAAAAGCCTTGATGTAAAATGAGATCGCTTCTTCGGCATTAGGCACGATGAGATAGGGGGCTACAGAACGATAGCCATCGGGAATTTGCTTAACTGACATGGATATTTCTCTAGTTTGTTAGTTAATCTAAATTTCAGCAGGTAGAAGGCAAAAGATAACGGCTTGAGTTTAGTCTCAATTTTACTTTCATGCCAAATGAAAGAAGGATACTTTTCTTTTGTTTTCATTAACTTCGATACCATTAGTAAATAGGCAGTTACAGTCAAAAAAGATAATGGAATCTGATTTTGTCACCAGGAAAATAAAGAAGCGGGACTACCCTATACCTCTGCTAAAACAATTAGATACTTTGCATCAATCTCAGCGAAGTAAATCTCAGAAACCCCCCTATCCTTACGATGCCAAAAAAAGAATTATTCGTCTTCCCAGAAGTGTCGAACAAGAATTAAGACAACTGGCACAAAACGGTAAGAAACCCGAAGCGTTAAAGGGGTATGGCAACGATTCAGTAAATATAGTGTCATACCAGACCAAAAGCATTGGCTGATATGAGTTTTACGAATTGCGATTTAAGCGAAGCAAAATTCCTGGAAAGCCTATAATCGCATTGTATTTGAAAAATTAAGGAAGATGAATTTAATGGCTTTGAGGCCTATATGACCGTTTGATTCAAGAATCGTTGCCATCCCCCAGTCAGACGCTATGTTAGCAACGTCAGATAAAAAACTTAGAGAGAAAGCAGCAACAAGTGGGATAGAAATTGCTGATTGTGGATTTTAGAGCTTTACCCCTAAAAACTCTTCTAGCTTTGCTTGAGAAACCCGCCTAGAAGAAATTCTGCCTACTGCCAACATGATTTCGTCATAGGTATCCTCATTTTTAAGATATCCAGCAGGATAATGTTCGATCCACATAACTTTGTAGATAGCAAAGCCAAATTGATAACATACTAAATTAATCAATGTCGAAGCTTCATCGCTAATCGAGCGACCAGGGTTATCAAGTAACTCGGAGACGATTATCACAGCATGATCAAAGGTCAGCTTATAAATCCGCAGGCGACAATGACAATTCCCTTTGGCAACTTCAGAGTACCATCTAAATGTCATATCGACATCCAACGTGGCTGGCGGCTCAAAAAGGGACAATGCTTTTCCTCCCTAATGAAACAACGCAGACTAGCTCACTGTTATGTAGCTTGACCTAGATCAATTCAACCATGAGCGTGTCATGAAATGCTCACCAACTTCGTGATTTTTTAAGAGTTGGGGATCTTAAAGCGGTTTATGCTCACAGTATCATCATTTGGAGAAATCTGGATTTTGAGCCATGTTTTGTTCCCTCTTTTGAAGTTGGGGACTTTTTCCTGCTTACTCCTTCCTCTACTAAGGATGGAATCCCCCGCGTCTACTAGGTGCTTAGTTAAAATACTTCGTATTACTGCCAAGGCAACTGCGATGACCAATTTTGAGGCAATCCCATATACTGAATATTAATACTGGAATGATTGCTCATTAAGTTTTGCAGCTCATACTTCCAAGTGCTTTGAGCTCATCTTCGTCGAATCCGTGTCGCGGTTGCACCAGGGTGGACTTCTAGATCTTAGCGTCATTCATGGAGACGGGACAACCACAGCAGCCAAGAAAGGAGGCGATAATCTCGGATTTAGTGGGCACAAGCACATGAAAGGAGATAAAGTGGTGGCTTTATGCGACCGAAACTGTAATGTGATTGCTCCTTTTGTTAATGCTCCAGGCAACCGCAATGAGTCACCCCTGTTGAAAGAAGCCTTGCCCCATTTATCGCGCATCGCCCAAGGAGTCGGACTCGACTTGAAAGGAACTCTCCTCAGTCTTGATGGGGTCTACAACAGTCGGTCTAACCGCAAAGCTATTTTTAATCGTGGCATGATTCCCAATATTCCTGAAAATCGGCGACGAAGAGAGCATCCTAAACGTGGAAGAAAGCAGAGATTCCAGAAAGCTATTTTTCAGGAGCGATTCTTCACGATCGAGAGGGTATTCGCCTGGGAAGATAAATTTAGGCGTTTGCTGTTACGTTTCGAGCGGATTAGTCAGTTGCATTATGCCTTCAAAAGCCTGGCTTACACTATGATCAATTTGAGACATTTTTGCAGAAGGTAAAATTTTGATTTTTAGGCTTGAGAGAGGTCTCAGAACAAGAGACCTAATTTTAGGATGTTTAAAAACCCAAATTATGAGGAAAATAGTCAATAAATTCGAAAAATAGCTTATTTCTGACGAGTTAAATTCTCAATTGAGACTTGAACTTCTGGATTTCATCTCAACTTCCCATAAAACCCGCAACCAGTTCTCAGTTAATTTAGTTATTGCGTTCTTGTTTTAACCTTTGACATATCCGAAGGTGTATCCTTTAGGACAAATTATTTTACAGTCCCTAAAAATTTACCCTAAACCCACAAGATAATCAAAATTCCCCTCTCCGACATTCTGTCTTAAAGTCTGCATAATCTGAGTTCCATTGTCATAAGGTCCTTCAATAAAAAAAGGCTTACCCTGACGACCAAAGGTTAATTTTGGCTGACCATTCCAAGTACCTAAATGATTTTTAGTCTTCTGAAAGTCCTTATGGGGCTTAAATCCTAAACTAGCAGCATAATCGATCGCACCATAGATAATTGCTTGTGCTTGCTCTAATGTTATTTCACAATATCCATCAGGAAATCCTTGATAAACCATTTTTAGGAATTGTTGGTATTTGATATCATTGAGTTTCTTCTCTCCCATCGTATCTTTTAACCCCAGACACCAATAATCAACCATGTAGGTACAAGCTATAAACCTTTTATATCCCGTGGTTCTCGCTACTAAAACAATTCCCAACCCACCCATGCCACTCTCATCAAGAGTTTGCTCCTCTAACAATAACTCGGCACATTTAGTATTCACCAAACATTGGGCAACTGGGGCTAATTCTCCAGTTTCAGCTCTGGCTATGGCAGTTTGTTCCGCACTTGCTTTGATTACAGAGTTAACCCTCGATACTTTCAAACCCAACTTACGGGCAATTTGCTTCGGGGTTAAACGTTTGTCCCGTAAAGCAAGAATTTCTGACTCAAGCTCTGAAGTCATAGTCATGGGTGACGCTCGTGGCGCGAAAATATTTAATAACAACATTATTATGCTCTGCAACAAATCCTAAGCCAAAGCATTAATACTTATTAATAATAGATTTAATTAGCAACAAACAAAGAATTTAAGATGTCAGATAGCTGGCTGCCTGACACAAGTAGTTAAAAGAGTTGAAATACGGTCAAAAACAAGAAAAGGTAGAGCAATCGTGGGAAGCTGAAAATGAATAGTTTTAGCTTTATATTCCATGTCAAGATCTACCCTTCTTTATCATCAACTGCTTAGTCTACTGAGTCAATATTCTAAATACAGGGATTTCAGGCATCTCAAAGCGTTGGCTTGGATGATTAATGCGTTGATATGCAGCAGCAAAATTAACCTGAGTGAATGGGAATCTTACGTGATAAGTAGGGCAAACCAAGCACAGAGCATTGAACGAAGATGGCAAAGATTTGTTCATAACAATAGAATTAAAGTCAAATCTCTGTATATACCTCTAGTAATGGCGGCAATTAGTAACGGTTGTAAACAACGCCTCTATTTAGCATTGGATACAACAGTTTTATGGAATCGGTACTGTATGATTCATCTTTCTGTAATTTGTGGTGGCAGAGTGATTCCGTTCTTGTGGAAAGTAATGGAACATAAAAGTTCAACAGTAGCATTTAAAGAATACAAAACGGTGCTAAAGCTTTCACATCGATTACTCGGCAAGTATGCCGATGTAATGCTTCTAGCTGACCGAGGTTTTGCCAACCATCAATTAATCGATTGGCTCGCCACTAGTCAATGGCACTATTGTCTGCGCTTACCTTGTGGTGTAACTATTCATGGAGCGAGGAGACATCCTATTGAACTGAAATATCTTTGTCCACCAAAGTCCGAGGCGATTTTGTATCATAATGTTGGACTATGGCTCGATGGAAGATGCCGAAGTAACTTTGTTTTAGCCAACGTTAAGGGGGCAAAAGAACCATGGGCTGTTATTACAGATGAAGATCCAACTCTACAAGCTTTATGGCAGTATGCTCTAAGATTTCGTATTGAAGAGTTATTTTTGGATTCTAAATCTGGAGCTTTTCAATTGGAAGAATCTAAAATTCGCGATCGCAAGGCATTGGAGCGTTTATATTTGGTGGTAGCTTTAGCTCTTTTATTTGCTACTACTCATGGTATGACAATTCAATTGAAGGGACTTAGAACTCAAGTAGATCCACATTGGGAGAGAGGTTTGAGCTATCTTAAAATTGGTCTTAGATGGCTCAAAGGAGTTTTACATAAAGGACGTAGTTTATTTGACCCTACACCTTTATTTTCTCAAAATACTTTGCCCTGCTTTGCATCTTCAAAGGCTCGAAGAAAATATTATGATGCTATTTGCTTTACCCGAATTTCGGAATTAAAATGCTTAAAAGTTTAACTTTTCTCAAATAAATGTGTCAGGCAGCCAGGTTGTTGGGTATTTGGATGACCACTAATGAATCCTCTAAGTTCTGGCTTCAGGTGATGACTGAATTACAGAATCGGGGAGTTAAAGATATCTTCATTGCTTGTGTAGACGGACTAACAGGGTTTCCCGATGCTATTGAAGCAGTATTTCCTCAAACCAGAGTTCAATTGTGTATTGTGCATTTGATTCGTAACTCACTCAAATATGTCTCCTACAAAGACAGAAAAGCTGTAGCTGCCGACCTCAAAAAGGTGTACGGTTCCACAACTGAATCTGAGGCAGAACAAGCTCTAGTCGAATTCGGTGAGATTTGGGACAAGCAATATCCGACGATCGCAAAATCTTGGTTGAATCATTGGGAGAGAATAATTCCCTTCTTTGCTTTTCCCCAGGATATTCGTAAAGCAATTTATACCACCAATGCCATTGAATCTATGAACATGACTCTGAGAAAGGTTTTACGCAATCATCGTTCTTTTCCAACCGACGAGTCGGTGATGAAAGTAATTTTGCTAGCAATCAACAATATTTCTAAGAAATGGACAATGCCAATTAGAAATTGGAAAAGCGCATTAAATCGATTTGCGATTGAATTTG
>JBCDCO010000272.1:0-7085 GCA_039181635.1 Cyanobacteria bacterium P01_G01_bin.19
GCAAAACAAAACAGGGCGATCGCCACCCCTTTTAATTGACCGACGAGCAGCACCGAACCCGACAACAGGCTAAACCCCGACAGACAGGTGTAAATCAGAGACTTAATGCCCAACTGAATTTGTTTTAAAGAACGTTCGCTTTCAATCGATTTTACCTTTACCTGTAGCTCCCCCAGCTCTAATCTAGATTCTAAGCGCATGATCGATAGCTGGGTGCGGTTTGGTTGCTTAAACTTATACTGAATAAAGTCTTTGGTCTGCCTTGCCAAAACGCTTAACATACTGCCCTGCTGTTGAGAAAAAGCAATCTGCTTGAGAAAAGGTTGTGCGGCTGCCAGCAAATTATATTGCGGATCTAGTGCCCTAGCGATACCGTCTAAAGTAGTCAAAGACTTAACAATAAAAGTCATCTGAGGCGGCAGACGAAAAGGTTGTTGCTCGAATATAGAGTAAATTTCGTCGCTTAATTGCTCAAAAGCTCTAACGTCGATTGGTTTGTCGCGAAACTCTTCCATCATAAAAGAAATCATTCTTTTAACGGGAGTCATGTCAGCTACGGGTTCGATTAGACCCATATAGATCAAGGTTTCGACTACTTCTTCACTATCATTTTTTAAGACAGCAAAAAATGTCTTAACCATTTGGTCTTTAGCGATGGTTTTGACTTCTGCCATCGTGCCAAAATCATAAAAAATAATTTCGCCTCGCTGGCTGACTGCCATATTGCCAGGATGGGGATCTGATTGAAAAAAACCATCTTCCAAAAGCTGTTTTAAATAGCAGGTAATTCCCAACTGAATCACTTCTTGAGTATCGATTTTACTCGCTTCCAAAGCGCGGCGATCGTCTATTTTTATCCCAGGTAAATACTCCAAAGTCAAAATTTTGGCGGTAGTATACTGCCAGTAGACTTTAGGTACTGTAACTCTTTGATAGCCTTGGAAATTTTCTCGAAAGCGATCGGCATTTTTGCCTTCATGAATGTAGTCAATCTCTAAATACAGAAGCTCAAAAAACTCGCGATAAATCGCTTCCAAATTGAATTTCCTAATATTTTTAATCAGACGATTGAGCCATCGAACCAGTCGATGTAGGATTTCAAAATCTAGGTTAAATAACTTTGCCAAACCAGGACGCTGCACCTTGACTACTACGTCTTCTCCCGTATGGAGTCTGGCTTTGTGTACCTGACCCAAACTAGCTGCAGCAATGGGGCTGGGGTTAAATTCGGCAAATAAAATGGAGATCGGCTTGCCCAACTCCTGTTCGATCGCCGCGATCGCCAAATCCGAACTAAAAGGCGGCACTCGATCCTGCAGTAGACTAAATTCTTCGACATACTCTAGGGGGATTAAATCGGCACGAGTAGATAACGCCTGTCCGATTTTGATAAAAGTTGGTCCCAACTCGAGTATTTTTCTCACCAACCATTTAGCAATTCGATGTCGGCTGGCTGAGGAATCGTTGCCCGTAGTTTTATTCCACCAAAGTAAAAAAATTAGCTTAAAAGCAATCCCAAAAGTTTTGAACTGGCGCCAAAAGGGGGAATAAGAATAATTCCCAGCATAGGATAGGGTCGATTTTGTATTTACGGGCTGTTTGTTCTGATGCCATTTCATAAAAATATTGCCAAATCGATCGGGTTGGAGACGGGATTGCTTAAAGGCGATCGATTTTAACTATCACCTAATACTGATAACTCTTAACTAGATTAACCAATAGTTGGTTGAAATTGAGGTAATTCAAGGACAAACTTAGTCGCAAACAGCTCAGGAGCTTGCGCTGTAGGCTCGCTAGTGACTTCAATTGTGCCGTTGAGGTGCTCTACCAAATTTTGAACTAAAGTTAACCCCAAACCCGTTCCTGGTACTGCACGGTCGGTTACTCCTGCCCCTCTTCTAAATTTATCGAAAATGTAGGGTAGTTCTTCGGGTGTAATCCCAGCACCATAATTTACGATCGCGATAACGATGTTTTTGCCTTTGAGGGTAGCGCGATTTTCTGCGGTTAGCTCAACCTTAGTATCTGCTGCTGAGTATTTGCCAGCGTTGAGCAGTAGCTCATTGAGAACATCGACCAAACTTTCAGCATCGGTATTGATTTTTAAGTCGGCTTCGGAAATTTTAACCTGCAGTTCGATTCCTTTTTCCTCTTGCCATCTGGCTCGGAAAGAGTTTGCTAACTGTTCTATCGTTTGGTTGAGATTTAATTCTTCAGGGGTGTAAACCAACTCTCCCGATTCTAACTCCTGTAGCGTCAGTAGATCCTTGATCAGATTGTATTCGCGATTCCATTCCTGTTCGAGAATGTTAAGATACTTCTCTCGCATTTCAGGAGGAAGCTGAGACTGACGCAGCATCATAATGGCTAATTTCATGCTGGTCAAGGGGGTTTTTAGCTCGTGACTCATGCTGTTCATGAAGTCATCTTTAAGCTGATTGAGCTTTTGCAGCTGTTCGATGTGCTGGCGCATTTTTTCGGAAAGTTTTGCCTGAACGTCGAGACTCCATTTCAACTGAGCGGTACGTTCTTCAACTATAGACTGCACCTGATTCAAAGTTTGATGGTGAACTATTGCCGTCCCCACTTGGACGCTTACCCAATCAATCAAATCTAGTTCGTCTTCCGTCCAGTGACGAGGTGAATTTTGCTGCAAAACCAAAAAACCCCAAACTACGGCAGGAGAGGTTTCATTAATCTGTCTGCCCATTAAAGGCATAATAGTTAGGGCTTCTCCGCCAGCTTTAATCCCTGAAAGATCCTCGGCATCGAGATCGGGAAATGGGGTATCAGATTCAAAACACAGATATTTGGGAGCAAACTGCCAAGCCTGCTGGCACAAATCCGAGCTGCCAAAGCCAAAAAAGCGCTTCTTATTAGTGTCCTGGATATCTTCATCAATCGACCATTGGCTGGCAATTTCTACCGTTCCCTGAATTGATTTATTGCCCCGCCGACTTTTTGCCTGTAAAGGATTTTGATATTTCAGCATCAAAATCATACCTCGGTCTAGCTTGAGGGTATGGCAAATTTGAGTCAGGCAATTTTGGAATAAAGAAGCAGGATGAGAACTGTGGCTGATTTCTCGACTGAGATTCTTTAACAAAGAGTGATACTCAGATTTGGTATGAGTTTGTTGTTGAAGTTGAGCCTGAGAAATTGCGATCGCCATTGAGTCTGAAATCAGGGTTAATAATTCTTGTTCAGTATTAGTCCATTCTGAAGCATTGGACTTGAGCAGTAAAATTAAGCCATTGGTCTGATGCTGGTATTGAGTTGTTATTCCTCGCCAAGTTTTGTCGACCAAAAGCGCTTGAAAAGACTCCTCAACTCGCTCAATAACATCGTGGTTCAAGGGCAATTTTTCTAATTGACCGAGGAAATCATCTTTGGTCAACCACGAGTGCGGTTTCTGTTGCCAACAGCTAATTTGGTTATGTTGTTTGCCCGCTGTCTGAGACACGATGATACAGGCTTCAGCTTGCGACCACCCTGCAATTTCTTTTGCCAAATCTAATAAAATGCGATCGCCACTCCGACCTTCGACGATCGTCTGGAGAATATTAGCGATCGTATTTTCAATCCCTTTTCGGTCTTGTATTATGTTGGACATATCTAGCTGTTCCATAGATCGAAATTAAGGATTAGAACCAGTGATTAGTTGAAAGGCAGTCTCGGCGATTTGATGCATCGAAAAATAAATTATTAAAAGATAAGAGTAATACTTGTAAAATGCGATCGCATCCTTTGGTAATTACTCTTAAAAATTAGCATTCCCATTTTTTAAATAATTTTTACCAGGGTAACTATTTTTCTAAGAAGATGGGGCTTACTAAGCTTTTTTTGCCTAAAAATAATTCAAGTTTTAACTCAAGCATTTAGGAATCCATATTGCATATCAGGATCGCCTATTGTAACTAAAAATGCTGAAAACCTTTATTTATATTTAAGGTTATGTCTTCTCGACCCGTATCGCGGTCAACTAGAATAATTTCCTTTGCCTCGGTTATCGTCCCGATGATTGCCGCGTCACCGCCCAATTTTTTGACTAAGGAAGATGCCAGATCTAAAGGCAGACACAAAACCAGTTCAAAATCTTCCCCACCATATAGTACCCATTCTAAAGCTTGCTCCACGCCAGCTAGTTTAATCAGGCTCGAGTCGATTTTAAGAAGAGAACGATCCACTCTCGCACCGACATTGCTCATCTCGCAAATTTGCCTGATTGCATCCGCCAAGCCATCGCTGCTATCCATACCTGCGATCGCAACTTGGGAGCAAATGTCATTTAAATATTTTAAGACATCCAAACGAGGCAAAGGTCTTTGATGGGCTGTGATCGATCTTTGCACCTCTGCCGCCTCTAGATTATTAGCCTGCTGGGGGTCGAGCAGCAGTTCCAATCCCGCGCGGGATAAGCCATGTAACCCAGTTACTACAATCGCATCTCCCGACCGCGCGCTAGAGCGTAAAATTGTCCTTTGAGGATCTACTTCGCCAAATGCTGTAATAGCGATAGTTGCTACCTGAGAACGACAAATATCGCCCCCGACTAGAGGAGTGGGATAGAGATTGAGACATTCGCTTATTCCTCGATAAAGCTCTTCCACCCATTCGACCTCCAGATCTCCTGGTAAAGATAAGCCTATCGTGATGCCCAAAGGAGTCGAACCCATAGCCGCTAAGTCCGACAGATTAGCCGCCGTAGCACGCCAACCCACATCGTATCCAGAGGTGGTGCGATCGCTAAAATGCACCTTATCTACTAGTACATCGGTAGTAACTACCAAAGATTTTTGCGGAGAAATTGCTAAAATTGCTCCGTCATCTCCAACCACACTAGGCGGACAATAACGCTGCAGTTTTTTTAACAGTCCACGTTCCCCCAGATCTTTAACAGCTATCATTTGTTATTTATTTAACGTGAGTTCGAAGTTCGGAATTCGGAGTTAGGAGTTATGTTATTCATAACGAAAGAATCAGGAATTCAGACCTTTAAAAATTCAAGAGTTACACAATTTTTAAGTTTTTATCGTTCCGTCGAGCTCACGTTATTTAATAGAGCGGGCAAAGAAAAATATTTTTCTTACCCGCCAAACTAAATTATTTTCCTATACTAAGCACTTGGTTCTTGCAAGTTTTCTATACCATCGACTACCTTAGCCGAAATTATTTTATCTCCTGCAGTTAATTCTTCTAAGACTTCTTTACCTTCGATCAGATAGCCAAACACAGAATAACGACCATCCATGAGATTGTATCCAGGAGGGGTAATTTCTGTATCGAATTTAAAGAAGAAAAACTGTGAAGAACCGCCATTGGGATCGTCGGCAGGACGAGCTAGTGCCATTGCCCCGTAGGCATTAAAAGGAATTGCTGGGACGTCTAAATAGCGACCCAACTCTTCAAGAGTCTCCCCATAAACGGGTAGCTCATCTCCTTTAACCAATACTTCAATCGGAATAGCTCGGTATTCGTTGGTTTTAGGATCGATAAAGCCATCAGCTTCTCCTGGCGGATCGCCAGCTTGCAAGATATAAAAGTCTTCCGCGCGGTTAAAGTCCAAACCATCATAAAAACCACGTTTGACCAGATCGACAAAGTTACCTGCATTGACTGGCGCGCTGTAACCATCTAATACTACAGTCAAGTCGCCTTTATTAGTCTCTATTTCTACGGTAGCTCGACCCAGAAGCTGGGGTAAATTATTATATTCTTCGGGAACCTCAAAAGGATAGCCAACTACCATCAATTCTTCGAGGTCTCCTACTAAATTGAGCAGCTCTCTTCGCTTGATATAGGTAGCTTCGCGGTCTTTTGTCTCAATAATTTCCTTAATTTCTTCGATGCCGCTACTCAAGCGTTCGATTATTACTTCCGCTTGAGGTTGACGTTCTTCGGGAATACTAGCCAAAAGCTTTTCTCTGCCATAACCTAGTACAGAATTGGCATCTCTTAAATCTTTGCCAATATTTTTCCATCGTTTGCCTCGCAGCTGATTGGAAATGTCTTCTAGACTTTTTTGAAGTTTTCTAACAGGCTTATTATCTATGGGTAAAGAATATTGAAGAATAGCTCTGGGATCTGTTACGGCATCCCCTTGAGCTAAGATTGCCCCTGCTTGGGGAGCCCAGCCAAGTAAACTTGCTCCAAAGACCGTAAAAGTCGCGACTACCGCCAATACACGATTAGCAAGCAATAGTTTGCACCATTTTAAAAATATATTTTTTTTTGTGTTCATAAATTTTATCCAGATCGCAAAGCGGACGGAGAAATAACCAAACCTACTAAGGTGTATGTTCTTAGTAATCGATCTCTCTTGTCAACATTTCTTCACTGGCGATCTATGCTGGTTTTTCGACCAAAACTCGGCTCTTTTTCGGTGCATCCGTCATCAGGTACAATTAAATGTCGATCTTTAAGCATATATTTTTAGCTTCATGATTTCTAGTAATGACTTTCGCACAGGGGTTACTGTCGAGCTAGATGGCTCTGTCTGGCGAGTGGTGGAGTTTCTTCATGTCAAACCAGGGAAAGGTTCTGCTTTTGTCAGAACTAAACTTAAGAACGTCGAGACAGGAAATACCGTAGAAAGAACATTTCGCGCGGGTGAAACCGTTCCCCAAGCAAATTTGGAAAAGCGCACCATGCAATATACCTACAAAGACAGCGATGATTTTGTCTTTATGGATATGGAGACCTACGAAGAAACTCGAATGAACGAAAGTAGCTTGGGCGATCGCATTAACTTTCTTAAAGAAGAAATGGAAGTCAACGTTATTTTTTGGGACGAAAAGGTTCTCGAAATCGAACTACCGACTTCTGTAGTTCTAGAAATCACTGATACCGATCCAGGAGTTAAAGGCGATACGGCTACGGGAGGAACTAAGCCGGCTACAGTGGAAACTGGAGCACAGGTGATGGTACCTTTATTTATCTCGATTGGCGAGAAAATCAAGGTCGACACTCGCGATGGTTCTTATTTGGGTAGGGAAAACTAGAAATCGATTCTGAGAATTGATTTTTACTTTGTTTAAAATTAATTACCCAAATCTCTGAGATTTTGCCTCTAAAGCAATCTTAGA
>JBCDCO010000273.1:0-6973 GCA_039181635.1 Cyanobacteria bacterium P01_G01_bin.19
ATCCTGGTTTTGCTCTCGGAAGCGGGAGGAGTTGGTAAAACTACAATCGCTGTCAATGTGGCTTATGAATGGAGTCTGCGGGGGCGATCTGTAGCGATAATTGACCTCGATAACAATCATAGCTTGGATGCTTTTGTCGGTCTAAAACCAGAGCGCGATCTACAGAAAACTACAGCTAGAATTTTCGACCGCGATTTTGATGGTTCGTGGCCCTTGAAACATATTTTTGGTTCGGAATTAATTTCAGTATG
Organism: Cyanobacteria bacterium P01_G01_bin.19; assembly: GCA_039181635.1. Taxonomy (GTDB): domain Bacteria; phylum Cyanobacteriota; class Cyanobacteriia; order Cyanobacteriales; family Xenococcaceae; genus Waterburya. The sequence continues at coordinate 252 of JBCDCO010000273.1, forward strand.
CCAGGGGTGTCGTGGCTTAAAGGAGGTTGGAGAAAGCTTAGTTTTGCGTAAGAGAAGAGAATACGCTCTCGATAAAATACTCAAGACTTATCCTATAGACTGTGAGTTAATCATTCTCGATTGTCGTGCGGGATTCGATCTAATAACGGAAAATGCTCTAGCAGCCTGTACGGATATCTTAATTCCCGTCGATATGGGAGTAAAAGCCAGAACGGTATCATCTCTAGTAAATATTATTTGGCAGGAGTTTGAAGAGTTAGAGCTATCTCCAGCACCTAGAATGATGGGTTTGATACCCAACCATTACAACAAGGATGCAGCTTTTCATGAAGATTTTATTGAAGCACTGACTAGAATATCCCAGCAACTGGAAATTAAACTTTATCCACCGTTACGTACTTGGCAGTATCTCAACAATTCGGCTATTTTAGGAAAACCTTTGAAGCTTTTGAGATCGGGCGATCCGATGAATTCAATTTTTTCAGACATAGTAGACGATTTAGAAAAAATTAAGGAGAACAAATCTAATGGGTAAAAGAAATTCTGTTGCCAATTTAATTGACGAGGATTTTGATTCGGCGATCGCAGCCAAGAAACGTCACGATACGATCCAAGACCTAAAACAGCAGTTAGAGCGATCGCAAAAAGAGGTTGAGAAAAGAGAAGAACTTCTGATTCAGTTACGCTCTCAGCTCGAGCAGCGCAACGGTAAAGTGTTAGTCCCCATTAAAAATATTACTCCTAGCGATCAGTGTCGCCAGACATTTACCGAAGCAATAATCAAAAAGAGGGTCGAATCACTCAAGCGCGAGGGACAACTAGATTCGCTGATTTTAATTCCCGTAGCTGACAAGGCAGATTGTTACCAGCTTGAAGATGGGGAAGTTACCTGGAGAGCAGCCAAATACCTAGTAGAAGCTGGCGAGGAGAAATGGAAAAATCTAGAGGCGGTAATTTCTCCCTTAGTAGGAGATGAAAGAGAGATTCATCGCCGTACCTTATTACACCATCTTCATAGCGAGGGTTTAAATCCGTTGGATCGAGCTGAATCATTGATGCGCGAACTTAACTGGAATCTCGACTTAGAACTTTATGACGATGAAATAAAAGCAGGGCAATCAAGCTCTCAGGCAGCAATTGCCAAGCTGATTAAAATTCTGAGAAATCTTGACTATCAGTTTCGCAAAAATGAAACGGCAGCTCGAACTTTAAAGTCGGTCGAGCAAGCTACCAGAGAGGAACAACAACAGGCTCTGGAGAAATTAGAACTAGATTCCCTGCAAATAGAAGTAATTTTAGTTCTGCTCGATTTTCAAGTTGAACTACATTCTTTTGTTGCCAACGATTTAGCAATGATTTCTCTGACGGAAGATTTAAAACAAGCCGTTCGTGAAAGAAGTTTACCCTGTCATCAAGCAAAGGCTTTAGGCAAACTAACTGCCAAGAAATTAGGTAAAGAAGAATCAGCAGCTTATTCTATTAGAACCCAAGCAGTCGAACGAGTCTTAAGGGAATCTCTCAGCGTGAGAGATACAAGAAGGTTAGTGGCAGAAATTCTGGAAGAACAGGTCACAAAAAAAACTAAATCGAAGGAAAAATCGACCGAGCGATATCAACAAGTCAAACAAGATCTATCAAAACTCTCTGTTCGACAGCTAAAACCCAGTCACCTAAAATCGCTAAAAAAAGCTATGGAGAAGAAATTGAGTGAAATTGATTCTCTACTGGCAAAAGAAGAGAGTGTTTCAAGCTAGTCTAGACAGGATGTTGACAACTTGGTAGGAGAAGTTTTTTCAAATTACTATGACGTTATAGTAATTTGAAAATAAACGGCACAAAGGATAAAAACTGCATTAGATCTATACTTTTGCGACCGACTAAATTCTGTCTGTTTGGGAAAGTTTAAGAATTCGCTCGATCGCTTCTTCTACAGTTAAATTATCTCGAATCGGAACGAGATCTGAAATAGGATACCGACAGCGAGCAGAAACTTGGCTTCTTTGATGTAGAAGCTTCAGGTGATCGATAATATTATTAAACTTGAGCGATTTTCCCTGAGTATAATCTTGGTTAAATATACTGCTAATGAATTTTTTCCAAGTTGACTCTATGGTCGATAAACTGGCTGGGAGCGGATGAACGCTGCCCCAGCAAATTCTTCCGTCATTCATTACATTAGGTAGAGGTGCATGATAGATAGAAGAGCGTGCATCAAACTTCGTCCCCTTAACTGCCCAGGCAAAATAGCTAGTAGAGATTGCGACAAAAACGAAACTTGGCAGGGGGAGATGTAATTGTTTGTTCTGCACCTGCAAATTGTATCTTTGTCGGGGATGGAAACTGACGAACCAGTCTCCAATTACACTACTACCATGACGAATAACATTTTCAGGCAGCCAACCCGTATCGACTGGCTCATTAGCAAAAGCATTGCGTAAAACGTCTGAAGTCAAGCTCTTGTAAATGTGCCTGTTACCTTCTGTGTAATGAAGAATATAATTGCGATCGACAAATAAGAGTTCGGCATCCAAATACTCTAAATTTCTCGGTGCTTGAGAAATAATCTCTCTCAGGGTATCTCCAGATATTATTGGCGAATGGTGCATTGATTCCATATTTTGACAATGTATAGAAAATTGGTAGTTAAATCGTTTTCTAGCCAGTCGATAAGAAAACCGACAGCATCTAAAATTTTCTGAGCTTTCAAATACTCTCGATGAAGGTAGTCAATGTTTTCAATCGACCAATCTAAAGTCGTTCCTGACCTCCCCTGCGCCCACCCTCCATCTTCGTCGAGCCAAATATTGTTCGTATTTTGGTCTAATAGATTGAGCGTTAAGGGTAAATAATAAACAGGCGATCCAGCTTTGAAGCATAAACGCCTGAGCTTTTTGTAGTTAATATTATTGGGGTGAGCGATTTCATTCATTGGGGGCATAGAAGAAAATTCCGCATTAAACCATTCACTGTAGCAATCTTCACCGAGATGGTTCTGCCAATGCTCTAAATTTTCTCTGCCGAGAGTAGACATGGGTAGTAGAGCTTTATCTCCTATTGCCAGATCGCAGTAGGACATTTCATAATCTTCTAGCTGTCCCATTCCCAGTGAAGTTACAAGAATTTGACTCGGCTCAATAAAATACATTTGTTCTTCTAAGAGGTAGTCTAAATAACCTAAAGTAAACAAATTATCATTGATGAGCTGGAGAAATTCCAGTTCTCGGTCGGTATACTTCGACCACTCTTCATTTTCTTCCAAATTGGGATAAACTGAAGCTCTGCTTTAACTGTATTGCTGGGGAAAATAATAACTGTAAAGAAATAGCAATTGATATCTTAATGCTCTGTGTTCCAGATATTTAACAGCATCGCTAATTACTGAAATGACAGAGCATTGACCCAAAAGAGCGATCGCTTGTTCGACCGTATTAATTTCTGATATTTGAGTACTTACATTCATTTACATAAGCGGTTTTAAAAGTTGTGTCCGCTCTACTTGCGTTAGCCAAAGCGTGATCGTGACACTCCAGTAGCCTAAAGGCATAAGGAAATTACCGTCGCTCTCTTTTAAAAAAAGTAACGATCTGATGAGGTGATTGATGTAGTCGTATTAATATCGATAAGCTAGAACACTAAAATAATTACCGTGTTGAGCTATCAATTAGACAAACATCTATATTCTTCTTGGCAAAAGGATACAAGATTTTACATTATCGAACTATGCCAAGACTTGTGGGGAAATTGGCTACTTAAGAAAACCTGGGGTTCGGCAACAAAAAGAGATTTTGGTCGCTCGATCTCTACTGCATGTCCTAATTACGAGACGGGAGTAGAGCTTTACTACAAAGCTGAAAAACGTCGTCTATCAAGAGGATATGATGTCATTTCCACGTAAACTAACACTTAGCATGTATTGACTTTATTTTGATATCAAAGCCGTTATAAAAATCGCTAGACTGCGATAGTTCAAAATTACCAAAAAGCAGAGCAATAAATATCTGAACTTTGGTCAACTTTAATCTTTCAACAATCTCTGCCAATGTAGCTTGTTGGCGATCGCCAATAAACTCCTCAACCTCAAGCACCCATTTATCAATGTTCTCATCGTGAGCTAGAGTAAAAAGTTCTGATTCAATTAAATCTTCACCTAGTTCATCTAAAGCTTCAGTTGCTGATAAAAATTTAATAGATTTAGTTGTCTCTCGGTGATATTCTGCTCTTGCCTGAGGCTGAAGGTATTTGGCTAAAAAGTTGGTACTAATGCTCTGCTGAGTAAGGGATGACAGAAAATTACTGAAACTGCGATCGATTTGAGTATCTGTCTCATCAATTTCTAAGGAGTGTGACTTTTCCAATAAAGTATTTGCTTTCTGTAAAATTTGTTCGCTTACTCGATGAATAAGTTCTCCAGAACGCCTAAGCTTTATCTCATCGCGAATACAGGCAGACTCAATTATGTCTACCTTGTGAATTAATTGGCTAAAGGAGATATTCGACATAAGACAAAGGTATCAATAAATAAATATTTTCGAGATTTGTCTACACCATTATTTATATTGGAGATCGGTCGCTTTCAGTTACAGAAAACTCAGAAATTTCATGTTTAAATATAGTTTTGATAGCATATGTTTAATCATAGATACGGAATTGGGAATCATGATTTAATCGTCTCCGTATAGATCCAATTCCTGCTTAATGTTTTGAATATAAGTAATATCCCAGAAATAACCAAGTGAAGAATCATTATGACAAGTAATATTCAACCCCCCAGTGCAGAAAAGATTCCTCACATAACCAATTACCATGGTATTGAGCGCGCTGATAACTATCACTGGTTGCGAGATGATAACTGGCAAAAGTTTATCAAAGGTGACTTAGATTTTAAAAATCAAAAAGTCTTGGATTATATAAAGGCTGAAAATAAATACACTGAAAGCGTTATGGAGGATACTGCGCAACTCCAGAATGAGCTCTATCAAGAGATGCTCTCCCGTCTCAAAGAAGATGACAAACGCGCCCCAATGAAAGATGGAGAATACTTCTATTACGCACGTATTGAAAAGGGCAAAGATTACTTTTACTACTGCCGTAAAAAAGGGAGCCTAGAAGCTGTCGAGGAAATCTACTTCGATGTAAATATTGAGGCTAAAGACAGGGGCTACTACAGTTTAGGCACCCTTAGCCGCAGTGAGGGCGATCGCTATCTTGCCTATTCCGAAAATACTACTGGTTCGATGGAATATGCGATCGAAGTGCGGGATCTCGAAACTGGAAAAACTCTTCCTTGGGAGGCAAAAGAGGCGACAGGCAGCCTGGCTCGGTGTGGGGATTATCAACATATTTATTACATTGAGCGCGACCCCCAAGATGGTCGAGGACGCGCCCTCTATCGCTTCCCCATTCAAGAAGTCTAGTTTATCGTGTATATCTATGTTTAACTCCTATAGGAAAATATTCAGTATCGCCAAAAGTATAGAGAGTTATTCGAGGTATTTTGTATTCCTCAGCAACATAATTACGATATTCACTATTAAGACGTAATAATTGAGTAGTAATGGAAGTAGTAATCGTCTTTTTAAGGCGATCGCTTGTAACAATATTAGGAGCTAATTCCACAGCTATAGTAAGAATAGAATTAGAGTCTTCATCTTGTTCGATCTCCATGATAAATTTACCCGTTACTAAATCCTTTACTTACTTCTGGTTGTTCTACTCCTACTTGTATATTTTCAGGATAAATATTAGCTCCATAATAGGAAAGAACAAAGTTCGCTCTACCAAAAACATAAACAAAAGGTAAAGGATAAATATTACTATTACTAGATATATTAGATGCAGTTAATTCTGCTATAGGATCGAAGTTTTTCGTAGCTAAATATTGCAGCATTGCTTCATAACTAACAATTCCTCCTGTATCGGCAATATGATAGCGAAGTAGAGGAATACCATTATCTCCTGAAAATAATAAAGTACCATTATTAACTTCAAAGTAGCGACTTGTCGGATCGTATTGTACTAGGGTTGGTAAACGAGACTCTCCAAAAAATTCTTGAGTCGCATCGGGATTTCGAGAGAAGAAACGACGAATACAAATACTTAGAGGGGTTTCATTACCTAAAACTCCTGCATCTGCTGTACCGTATAGAGAAGCCGAATCATAACAAGGATTGTTCGAGCCTAATCTTTCTCCTACTAAACTACGCCATTCTTCGCTAAAAACTTCCCCTGCCATAACTAGTTTAATATTGAATTCTTGCCATTCAATTCCTTCTGCAATACCGCTGTCGATAACATTTTTGAGAAATGGAGGATATCCTAATAATACTGTTTGCTCGAATAAAGGAGATAATTCTCTAATAACGCGAAATATTTCTAGTTTATTATTACCAGGAGTAATGACAGTAATGGGATAACCTTTAGTAGCGAGATGACGGCAGCAATTTGCAGTATAAATTCCTCCTACCCAAGTTCCAAGAGTAAAACAAACTACTGCTAGAGTTCTTTTCTGATTCGCATTAAAACTATGGCAAAATATTTGTTCAAAACGAGTTGTAATTTCATATTCATCTTTAATAAATCTAGTCCAAAAAGTCGGATTTCCTGTCGAGCCAGAAGAAACAGCAATAAAGTCGCAACTTTCTAGTGTTCCCTGACGACATAAATCTGGTAAGGGATATTTGTGAATATAATTTTTTTTGGTTAATAAGGGAAGAGATTGAAAA